>QGUU01000129.1 GCA_003242525.1 Pseudomonadota bacterium
GTGCAACTGAGGCCGGTCGTCTGTTGCTCTAGGATGAGGAAACAGGCAAGGACGTGCGCCGGGTAATCGAGTGGAGGGAGCAGGCGGGGTGGGCTGCCGTAGGCCTGGTCGGCACCTGCTCGGGTGCGTTTCAGGCGTTTCATACAGCAAGGGTGGATCGAAGGGTGCGATCGCTCGCCATGATCAATCCGCTCTGCTTCGCGTGGAACAGCTCCTACGCACTTGAACTGGCGGTATGGAAGACCTACGGGGCGGCCAAGGCCGGTTCTGGCTCTTGCGGTGCGGCCGGTGCGGCCGGGGCGGCGCCGGCATCGCATTCTTTCGTGACGGCCTTGCGTAGCCTGGCGGGCAGAGCAGGCAAGCGCGTCGTCCGGCGGGGACTGGAGGCAGCCAAGTCATTCCTCACGGCACTCCATCCGGCGGGCCTCCTTGGCCGACGGCCGGTCGAGCGCTGGATGCGACAGCTTTGCAGCAGGGGGGTGCGCGTCCTCATGGTCACGTCGGAAGGCGACCTGAGCCTTGAGGAAATCGCTCGTCACTTCGGCCCGGATGGCAGGCGGCTCGACAGCATAAAGGGCGTTACCCGCCTCTCCCTGCCGAATGCCGACCATACGCTTACGCCCGGCCATGCCCGGCGCATGGTGATTGACGGGCTGATCCAGCATGCCGGGATCGCGCGGGAGGGATCTGCTCCGGTCAAGGCGATAAGGGCAGGGGCTGCACCGGCCGTGGCATCATAGGCCAGGGCCACTGCGCGATTGCGTGAAGCCCGTTAACACCGCAGACGGGCATGATGGACGATTTAAAGCGATTTGTTCCCGCGACCTTCGTCGTGCTGTGGGCGACGGGCTTCATCGGCGCTCGCTATGCCATGCCCTGGGCCGAGCCGTTCACATTCCTGGCCCTGCGTTTCCTGCTGGCGGCGGTATTGCTGCGCCTGTTGATGGTCGCCCTGCGCTCCCGGCGCGTGGGGGCCCGGGAAGCCTTTCACGGCGTCATTGCGGGCGTGCTGATGCATGGCGTCTATCTCGGCGGCGTATTCTGGGCGATCCATCGCGGCCTGCCGGCCGGCTTGTCGGCCCTGATCGTGGGATTGCAGCCGCTGATAACGGCGGTGATTGCCGGCAAACTGCTAAAGGAGACCATACTGCCGCGGCATTGGGCAGGCCTGATGGTGGGCTTTGCCGGCGTGGTGATTGTGCTCTGGCCGAAGCTTGGCTTGCTCGGCAGCGGGGTCACGGCCGCAACGCTCGCAGCCTCCGTCGTCTCGGTCTTCGGCATGAGCCTGGGCACGGTGTGGCAGAAGCGCTTCGCTTCCGGCGCAGACCTGCTGGCTGGCACCTTCTGGCAGTATGTTGGCGGGACGGCGGCCGCGGCGCTCGCTTCCCTCCTGTTCGAGACGCAGGCCGTCGAGTTCAATGGAGAACTGCTCTTCGCGCTCGCCTGGCTGGTGCTGGTGCTTTCGATCGGCGCGATCTTCCTGCTGATGGTGATGATACGAGAAGGCGCAATGGCGAAGGTCGCCTCGCTCTTCTACCTGGTGCCGGCAACCACCGCCCTCATTGCCTGGATTCTCTTTGGTGAAGAGTTGGCCCCGATCCAGATAGCAGGCATGGCGATCGCCACCTTTGGGGTGGGCCTGGCTACTGCTCAGGTCGGCACGCGAGCGCGCGCCTCGAGATAGCGGCTGATGGCGGCGTTCAGTTCCCCGCCAAGAATGAAGATTGCCGAGACTATGTAAAGAAAGACCACCGCGATCATGATCGAGGCCAGGCCGGCATAGGTTGTCACGTAGGACGAGAAGCGATCTATGTAGGTGGCGAAGGCCGTCGAGCCGATCAACCAGGCGATCAGCGTGAACAATATTCCGGGCACGAGCGAAACGAAGCGCCGCCTGCCGGCTGGCAGCCAGACATGCACCGCACACAGGCCGAGCACGATGACCGTGGAGGCGATTATGAAGCGCCATATGGTGATGGTGCCCATATAGGGTCTTATCCATTCGAAATGGGCTTCCGCCAGCCGCGCGATCAACGGGGCAAATACCAGCAGCACGGAGATCGCCAGGAAGCCGGCAGTGGCGATGAGCACGAACACCAGGCTCTGCGCGCGGCGAAAGAAGAAGCCGCGGGTTTCCGGGACGCGATAGGCGCGATTAAGCGATGTGCGCAGCGCTTCAATTCCGTTGGAAGCAAAATAGGCTGCCAGAACGACGCCATAGGTGAGCAGGTCGGTGCGCTGTACGGTCAGCACATTGAGAACCTCCTGCGCGATCGGCCGGGCGATCTGCTCAGGCCAGGTGTCGAATACGATATGGACCGCAGTGTCGGCGAAGGCTTGGGCGCCCAGAAAGCTCGCCAGCGTCGTGGCAAAGATGAGAAAGGGAAAAAGCGCCATCAGGGCCGTGATCGCCAGATGGCTGGACATCGCCCAACCATCGTCATTGTTGAAATGGCCAAGCGCGTCATAGAGGACGCGCTTGATGGCGACGATCTTGCGCAGCAACGGCACGTTCCCTGCAATTGTGTATCGGGCGCGAATATGGGAAGGGTTTGCCGCAAATGGCAAGTCTCGGCAGTTCTTCTTACTCGGCCTCCCGTGCACGTAGCATCATCGTTACGGGTGCGTCGTCCGGCATCGGCGCCTTTTGCGCACGGGCCCTCAAGGCGGATGGCTGGCACGTTTTCGCCACTGCGCGCAAACCCGCGGATCTGGCGGCCCTGGAGGCTGAGGGAATCGAAGCCCTCTTCCTCGACTATCGGGACGCGAAGTCAATCGAGGCTCTGGTCGCTTCCGTCCTGGACAGAACCGGCGGCGGATTGGACGCACTCTACAACAATGGCGCCTATGTGCAGGCCGGCGCGGTCGAGGATCTCCCGGTCCAGGCGCTGCGGGAGCAGTTTGAGGCGAATGTCTTCGGCTGGCACGAACTGACGCGTCGCGTCATTCCGGTCATGCGCGCCCAGGGTCATGGCCGTATCGTCAGCTGCTCCTCCATCCTCGGGCTCATGCCGGCGCGCTATCGCGGCGCCTATTGTGCTTCGAAATATGCGCTGGAAGGACTTATGCTGAGCCTGCGCCAGGAACTGCTCGGCAGTGGCATCCATGTTTCGCTGATCGAGCCGGGCCCTGTACGCTCGACGATACATGACACCGGCATGGACTGGTTCCTGAAGCAGGTCGACTATCTCAATTCGGTTCACCGTGCTGCTTACGAACACCAGATGCGGCAGGCGCGCTCTGGTGCGGGGCAGGGCCGCCGGGCTTCCCCACGCAAGGTTTATGTCGCACTCCGGCATGCGCTTTTGTCCCCGCGACCACGCGCGCATTATGTGGTTACCGCGCCGGCACGGATGGGAGCGCTTCTGAAGCGGCTGTTGCCGTCTGACCTGTTTTACCGTCTCATCGCCCGCAACGTCTGAAATCGATCGGAACGCTCATGGATAACTTCGTCAAGTTCCTCGCCATCTTCTTCATGGTGGCTGTCGTTGCGGTGCTGATCCGCGGCCTTGTCAACATGATGCGGGGCGGTTCCGGCGTCACCTCAAACAAGCTGATGCAGGCGCGCGTCGCGTTGCAATTTCTCGCTATCGTGCTGCTGCTGATCGTCGTGTATCTCGCTCGCGGATAGGCAAGCAAAGGGAAGAGAATCATGGTCAGGCTCAACAAGATATACACCCGTACGGGCGATGACGGCACAACGGGGCTCGGCAGCGGCGCCCGCCGGCTGAAATGCGACCTGCGCGTGGAAGCCTATGGAACGGTGGACGAGGCCAATGCATGCGTCGGCCTTGCTCGAGTCCATACCGGCGCGGACCATTCGGAACTCGATGAGATTCTCGGCCGCATCCAGAACGATCTCTTCGATCTGGGTGCGGACCTTTCGACGCCCGACACGGGTGAAAAGCTGGACTACGAGCCGCTGCGCATCGTCCCTTCCCAGGTCCAGAGGCTGGAGCAGGACATAGACCGGCTCAACAAGAATCTGTCGCCGCTGAGATCCTTTGTGCTGAATGGCGGCACGCCTGCCGCCGCGGCTCTGCACCTGGCTCGGACGGTAACACGACGCGCCGAGCGGCTCGTCGTCGCGCTTGCCCAGCAGCCCGGCGAGCACGTCAATCCCGAGGCCACGAAATATCTGAACCGTGCGTCCGACCTGCTTTTCGTGGCCGCCCGCGTCGTCAATGACAATGGCCGGGCGGACGTGCTATGGGTTCCGGGAAAGAACCGCTGACGGCTCGGCCGGGCGGAAGGCACCGGGAAGCCTGATGTTCATTCCGCTCCACGATTCCAACCATCTGCGTTCCATCCAACTGCAATATGTCACGTTCGGGCTGATCGCAGTCAATGTGATCGTCTATCTCGTCACCACTGTCGGCGGTGAAAGGGTCTCCACCGCCGCAGTGCTTGGGCTCGGGTTCATCCCCTCGGTGGTTTACGACACGGCGGAACTGCCCGCGCAATTCATCGTCATACCCGAAAGGCTGAGTTACCTTACCTATGCGTTCCTGCACGCCGACATTTTCCACCTGGGCGGCAACATGCTGTTTCTCTGGGTGTTCGGCGACAATGTGGAGGATGCGCTGGGCCATCTGCGCTACCTGGCCTTCTACCTGCTGTGTGCCATTGCCGGGGCTTTTGTGCACGGGCTTGTCGCACCGCACTCGCAGGAGCCGCTGATCGGCGCGTCAGGCGCCGTAGCTGGCGTCGTAGTGGCCTATCTGGTGCTTTATCCGCGGGTGAAGGTGTGGATCCTGGCTTTCGGCCGCATTCCGTTGCGCATACCGGCCTATATCGTGCTGGCGCTATGGATTCTCGTGCAGGTCGTCATGTTCCTCGCGGGGGGAGAAGACCAGATTTCCTGGGCCTGTCACGTCGGGGGCATTCTGGCGGGCGGGGTCCTCGTGTTTGTCCTGCGCCGGCGGGGCGTGCCTTTGTCCGACGAGGAGATCGTCGTGCCCGTTCCCGTCGAAATGGGTGACGAGCCGCGCGCTGTCGACTCGCCGGCGCGTGGCCCGGCGTCGCCCTGGGGGCGGCAGTAGCGTATAGATTCAACCGATTTGGTGCGCATTTGCGATATTGACGGTGGAAACCGACGCCACTAGGGTCCGCGCGCCTTCGGCAGCCTAGCGCACCCGGGAGGCAACGGAATTTTTGCCGCCGATGTCGGCATTCAGCAAGTCCTGCCGGAAAGTCGCTGCTAAGAGCGCTTCCGGCATCCTTTGAGAGGTGAGTGATCGAGATGAAAATCCTCGTTCCCGTTAAGCGGGTTGTTGACGCGAATGTTAAGGTTCGCGTGAAGGCGGATGGAAGTGGTGTTGAGCTTGCCAATGTGAAGATGGCGATGAACCCGTTTGACGAGATTGCTGTTGAGGAGGCGATCCGTCTGAAGGAGGCTGGCAAGGCGAGCGAGATTGTGGTTGTCTCGGTTGGTCCTGCGCAGGCGGCCGAGACGTTGCGCACGGCGCTGGCCATGGGTGCGGACCGGGCCATTCTGGTCCGGGTCGACGATGCGGTTGAGCCGCTTGGCGTTGCGAAGGTTCTGAAGGGCGTTGTGGGTGCTGAGCAGCCTGGTCTTGTCATTCTTGGCAAGCAGGCGATCGACGATGATTCCAACCAGACGGGGCAGATGCTTGCGGCGCTGCTGGGCTGGAGCCAGGGCACCTTTGCCTCGAAGCTGGAGCTTGATGGCGAGCGGGCGCGGGTAACGCGCGAGGTGGATGGCGGGCTGCAGACGCTTGAGCTGAAGATGCCTGCGGTGGTGACGGCGGACCTGCGTCTCAACCAGCCGCGCTATGCCTCCTTGCCCAACATCATGAAGGCCAAGAAGAAGCCGCTGGACGAGAAGACGCCGGCCGATTTCGGGGCCGACGTCACGCCGCGCCTGAAGGTGCTGAAGACGGAGGAGCCGGGTGGCCGCAAGGCTGGTGTGAAGGTTCAGTCCGTGGCCGAGCTTGTCGACAAGCTCAAGAATGAAGCCGGCGTCCTCTAAGGTTCGGAAAGGTTAACAAACATGGCAATCCTCCTCATCGCCGAACACGACAACGCCTCCCTTTCGGAGCAGACGGCCAAGGCGCTTTCGGCAGCGGCCCAGATTGGTTCGGATATTGACGTGCTGGTGGCGGGCAAGGACGCCCGTGGCGCGGCCGATGGTGCCGCCAAGCTCAAGGGCGTGCGCAAGGTGCTGCTGGCCGAGGCGGACGAACTGGCAGAACGGCTGGCCGAGCCGCTGGCAGCGCTCGTCGTGTCCCTGGCCGATGGTTACGACACCATCATCGCTCCGGCGACCTCCTCGGGCAAGAATGTGGCGCCGCGGGTGGCGGCGTTGCTGGACGTGGCGCAGGTCTCCGAGATCATCGAGGTGATCGCTCCCGACACGTTCAAGCGGCCGATCTATGCCGGCAACGCCATTCAGACGGTGCAGACGGGCGAGCCGAAGAAGGTGGTGACGGTGCGCACGGCTTCCTTCGCGAGCGCGCCGGAGGGCGGTTCGGCCCCGGTCGAGGCGGTGGCGGCGGCGGGCAATCCGGGGCTGTCGAGCTTCGTGGAGAACAAGCTGTCGGAAAGCGACCGGCCGGAGCTCACCTCGGCCCGAATCGTCATCTCGGGCGGCCGGGCGCTGGGCTCGGCGGAGAAGTTCCAGGAGGTCATCCTGCCGCTTGCCGACAAGCTGGGCGCGGCGGTCGGCGCCAGCCGGGCGGCGGTGGACGCCGGCTATGCGCCGAACGACTGGCAGGTGGGCCAGACCGGCAAGGTGGTGGCTCCCGACCTCTACATTGCCTGCGGCATCTCCGGCGCCATCCAGCATCTGGCGGGCATGAAGGACTCCAAGGTCATCGTCGCCATCAACAAGGATGAGGAAGCACCCATCTTCCAGGTCGCCGACTACGGCATCGTCGGCGACCTCTTCACAATCCTGCCCGAACTCCAAAAGGCACTCTGAAGCGGGGGCTTAAGGAAAAACAGGCTGGCTCGGGGCGAGCATCGGCACCAAACAGGCCCCTTGGTTGTCATCGTGGTCGACCGCGGCCGCCACGGACGATGCCATTCATCGCCCCAGTAGCAG
>QGUU01000609.1 GCA_003242525.1 Pseudomonadota bacterium
GGCCAGCTTCTGGTGCGGTCTCAGGCCGATGACGCCGGACGGGCCGCCGATCATCGGGGCTTCGAAATATCCCAATCTTTATCTCAATACCGGGCACGGCACCCTGGGCTGGACCATGGCCTGTGGTTCCGGGCGCGTGCTTGCCGACATCATCTCCGGTCGCAAGCCGGATATCGACGTTCGCGAGCTGGGACCTGACCGCTGACCTTCGAGGTCGCGATCTCTTCCTCCGGAATTCGCCAAAGCCTGCTCGGGTGGCGACCGTTCCTTCTCCAGGGTTGAAGCCGGGCCGGCTTCAGGCGGCGAGTTGCGCGACGACTTCCAGCGCCCGGTCGACCTCTGCCGCCGTGGTGTAGTGGGAAAGGCCAAGCCGCACCACGCCGCCCTTGTCTCGTAGGCCGATCCTGCCGGACGCCTCATAAGCATAGAAATCGCCTGACCAGGCAAAGATGTTTTCCTGCGCCAGGGTGTCTGCGATCTCGGCCGGCGCACGGTTCGCCAAACGGAAGCTGAAGGTCGGAACCCGGGCGTCGAGCCTGTTGCGGCTGGCAATGCCATACAGGGTAAGGCCGGGAATGGACGTGGCGCGTTCCAGGAAGCGGTCCATCAGCTTGGCTTCGTAGGCGCCAGCGGCCTCAAGGCCCGCCACGATCCGCTGCCGCAACGGCGCCGCGGAATCGAAGCCGGCGCAATGCTCGCCAAGCCATGCGATATGCTGGATGGCAGCCTGCGTTCCGGCCTGCGCCTCGAAGGAGGGCGTTCCGGGCGTATGTCGCCAGGGCATGTCGAAGGATGCGGGTCTTACCTTCAGCGGTGTCAACCGGTCGCGCAGTTCCGCAGCCACATACATCACCCCAGCATGCGGGCCGAAGAACTTGTAGGGTGAACAGGCAAGCAGGTCACAGCCGATGGCAGCGACGTCGATTGGCAGGTGAGGGGCCGACTGTACGGCATCGACCATGGTTACAGCGCCCGCTGCCTTGCCGGCAGCCACGATGCGGGCGACGTCGTTGACCGTGCCGAAAATATTGCTGGCATGATTGCAGGCGACCAGCCGCGTGCGCGGGCCCACGAGCTCATCCAGCATGTCGTAGCGATATTCAAAGGTGTCCGGATCGAAATCGAGCCACCGCACCGTGACGCCACGCTCCTCCGCGGCGATCAGCCAGGGACCGACATTGCCATCATGGTCCATGCGTGTCAGCACGATCTCGTCGCCGGGCTGCCATTCCCGTGCAAGCATGCGCGAGAAGTGGAAAATCAGTGAGGTGCTGTTGAAACCGAAGACCACTTCGTCCGGCTGCGCCCCCAGAAAGGCGGCGACTGCCGAGTGCGCATCGGCCATGATGCGGTTTGTGTCGCGCGAGGTGCGGAATGGCCCGCCATCATTGGCGCAACTGCGGATCATGACCTCGCTCATTCGCTCCACGACCCTGGCCGGCACCTGCGTGCCTCCGGGAGCGTCCAGGTAAATGCGCGGCTTGCCGTCGTCCGTCAGGGCGAGTGCAGGAAAAGCTGCTCGAACGGTGTCGATATCCCAGGATGCGGGCATAAGTTCATTTCCTAAAGTTGCATGGCGTCTTCGCCACGTCATAGCCGATTCTCGCGCACCGGAAAGGCCGGTGTCCGTCGGCGGCAAGGTCGGTTGGAGCTCTTGTCTATGCGTGTCGGTCGGAAGCTTGCTTGGCGGCCGTCAATAACCACTCGTGCTCCGGAGCATTGTGAAATTTCCAGGTGCGGCGCGGCCCGGCCATGACATTCAGGTAGTAGAGATCGTATCCGTGACAGGCGGCGCAGGGATGGTAACCCCTGGGCACCAGCGTCACGTCTCCATCCTCCACGGCCATCACCTCGTCGAGCTCTCGCCGGCCACTGGAATCGGCGTCGGTATAGACGCGCTGGAAGGCGAAGCCTTGCGG
>QGUU01000610.1 GCA_003242525.1 Pseudomonadota bacterium
AAGATGGTGCGCAGCCCCCACCATCACGCCCGCATCCGCTCCATCGACACGTCGGAGGCCGAGAAGCATCCGGGTGTGGTGCGCGTCCTCACCCACAAAGACGTGCCGCACAATGTCTACACCATCCTCATCCTGATCCAGATTGGGCCGGAAGACGAGCAGGTGCTCGCGGCCGACAAGGTGCGCTGGAAGGGAGAAGCCGTCGTGGCGGTTCTGGCTGAAAGCGAGCGCGCGGCGAACGAAGCGGCAGCCAAGGTAAAGATAGACTATGAAGTTCTGCCAGCGGTGCTGGACATGGACGAAGCGCTAAAGCCCGGGGCGCCACTGGTCAACGAATATCACGGCAACAACTACTATACCTATGACAGCGGCAGCCATCGCAAGGTGAGGTTCGGCGACGTAGAGAAAGGGTTCGCGGAGTCCGACTACATTCTGGAAGAGACGTATTGGTCATCGCCCATTGAGCACGCGCCTACCGAAACCACCGGCTGCATCGTCGTGCCGGAGGGCAATGACCGCTTCACCTGCTACACCAACACGCAGGCAATGTTCTTCACCCTCGACAACAGTTCGATCATCCTGCAGATGCCCGGCCACAAGCTGCATTTCGTCGGCGGCACCGTCGGTGGTGGCTTTGGCGGCAAGGTCGATGTCATCGTCGAGCCCATAGCGATCCTCGCCTCCAAGCTCACCGGCCGCCCCGTCTCGTTCATCTACAGTCGCGAGGAGGAGATGCAGATTTCCTCGGCCCGTGCCGCCGAGAAGATCATCATCAAGGATGGCGTGACGAGGGACGGCCGCATCCTTGCGCGCAAGATAACCGGCTACACAGATGCCGGCGCCTATTCGCGCCACTCTCCCTATGGTGCGCAAAAGGGCGCCGCACACTATCCCGGCCCCTATACGATTCCGAACGTCTGGATCGATACCTATTGCGTCTACACCAACCGCACGCCTTCCTCCGCCATGCGCGGCTTCGGCGTCACCATCGCCGACTTTGCGCTCGAGGTGCAGATGGACAAGCTTGCCCGGCTGATCGGCATGGACCCGCTCGAGTTTCGCTTCATCAATGCCTATCGCGACGGGGACATGAAGGCGCACCGACAGAAGACTGAGGGCGCAGCGCTGATTGAGTGCATGCAGGAGGCGTCCAAGGCGGCAAATTGGCCCGTCGCCGAGAAATACCTGCGCATGTCATCCTACAGGGAGGGATGAAATGGCGATCCGACGCGGACGCGGCGTAGCCGCGGTCAACTATCCCACGGGCATGAATCTGGGCGGCGATCCCAGCCAGGCGCTGGTCCACTCCACGCCAACGGGCAACTTCATGGTCAGCTTGTCCTCGGTTGATCTCGGCCAGGGCCTGAAGCAGGTCATTGCGCAAATCTGCGCCGAAACCATCGGCGTTTCCACCGAGCAGGTCACGATCGACACCGCCGACACCGACACCGGGCCGCATTGCATGGGCACCTTCGCTTCGCGCGGCACCCATCGCATCGGCAACGCCGTGATTCGGGCGGCGACCGAGGCAAGGCAGATCATGCTGGAGGTGGCGGCCGAGGAGCTGGAGGTCGATCCCGGTGACCTGGAGACGGATGGCGCCGGCAACATCCAGGTGAAGGGCGCTCCGCAGAAGTCCATCTCTATTTTCGACACGGCGCTTGCCGCCCACTTCAAGCATGGCCGCTCCATTTCCGGGCGTGGAATGTTCCTCGTCCCGCGCTCCTATCCGGAGACCGAAACGGGTGCGATGAAGCCTTCGACCTGCTACGCTCACGCCTGTACCGTCGCCGAAGTCGACGTTGACGACGAGACCGGCGAAGTTACCGTGGTGTCGGTGAAGAACGTGTTCGAGATCGGCCGGGCACTGAACCCCAGAATGGTCGAGCAGCAGCTTGTCGGCGGCTCCTGGATGGGCA
>QGUU01000611.1 GCA_003242525.1 Pseudomonadota bacterium
CGGGGGTTGGTCCGCCCCCTTGGTTAAGTTCGCGCGCGGCGCCCATATGTCCGAAAACCCGACAGTCACACGGCTTCCTTCACTGCCCTCAGAAACTGCTGGGTCCGTTCCTTCCGTGGATTGTTGAAGAGTTCGTCCGGCGTGCCCTGCTCCTCGATGCGGCCACCAAAGAAGAAGCAGATGCGGTCCGAGATGTCCCGGGCGAAGCCCATCTGATGCGTGACCATCAGCATGGTCAGGTTGTATTCGGAGACGAGTTTGCGGATGACGTTGGTCACCTCGCCGATGACCTCCGGGTCCAGCGCCGACGTCACCTCGTCGAAGAGCATCACCTTGGGGCGCATCGCGAGCGCGCGGGCTATCGCGACGCGCTGCTGCTGGCCGCCGGACAGGCGGGACGGGTGCTGGTCGCGCTTGTCTGCCATTCCCACCATGGCCAGGAGCTCTTCCGCGCGCTCGCGTGCGTCCTTCCTCGACATGCCAAGGACGTGCACTGGCCCTTCCATGCAGTTCTCGAGCGCGGTCATGTGTGGGAACAGGTTGAACTGCTGAAAACACATGCCGATCTTGGAACGTATCTTGCGCACATGCCGGCGGTTTGCCGGCACCAGCCGGTCGCCCTGCGGCATGTGGGTAAGAGGATCGCCGTCAACATAGATAACGCCGCCATTGATGCTCTCGAGCGTCATCAGCATGCGCAGCACGGTCGTCTTGCCGGACCCTGACGGGCCGATGATGGTAACCATCTCGCCCTCGGCAATGTCGAGGTCGAGCGAATCCAGCACCGTAAGGCTGCCGTAGCTCTTTGTGACCTTGCTGAACCTCACCATCGGGCGGTCGGGGCCGTCTAGCTTGAGGGGAAAGCCGGATAGGTCGCTCTCGTGCATCAGACAATTCCCAACTTCTTGCGCAGCCATGCCTCGAAGAGGCGGATGGCTGCTGCGGTTGGTAAAGACAGGGCCAGGAAGATGATACCCACCATCGTGTAGGGCTCGAGGAAGCGGTAGGTCTCAGAGCCGATGGCATTGGCAGTGTGCATCAACTCGGCGACGCCGATGACCGACAGCATCGGAGTGTCCTTCAGGATGCCGACGAGGTAGTTGCCCATGCCGGCAAGTGAGGGCGGCATCGCCTGAGGGATGATGACGCGGAAATAGGTGCGTGCCGTCGAAAGGTTCAGCGAGGTTGCCGCCTCCCACTGGCCCTTCGGCACGCTGTCGAGCCCGCCGCGATACACCTCTGAAAGATAGGCAGCATAGTGCAGACCGATCGCGATCATTCCCGCGGTCCAGGGCGACAGGCGCAGGCCGAATTGCGGCCCGACATAGAAGACGAAGAAGATCTGCAGAACCAGGGGCGTCGAGCGGATGAACTCGACCATCTCGCGCACGATCATCGTAACCGCACGCGAAGGCGTGCGCTGCGCCAGCGCGAAGACCAGGCCCAGCACCATCGCTATCGCATAGCCAAAGGCTGCTGCCATCAGCGTGTTGCCCGTCGCCACCATGAGGCGAGGCAGAATGTCGATCGTGAAATCCCAGCGCCAGTCGAGCATCTTATGCCATTCCGAGCTTGCGCTGCATGACGCGCTCGAGCCAGCGTATGAACGGCGTGGTCATGAAGCGCGCAAGGATGTAGTAAATCACCAACGCCGTGCCGAAGGACTGGGCCGACAGGAAGGTCGTGCCATTGATCTGCTTGACCTGGAACATCAGGTCGGCGACGGCGATGAGCGCCGCGAGCGCGGTTCCCTTCAGCAGTTCGATCAGCAGATTGCCCCAGGACGGAAGCATGATCAGCAGGGCCTGTGGCAGGATGATCCGCATCATCCGTTTCGCCGGGGTCATGTTCAGGGCCTGCGCCGCTTCCCACTGACCTCGAGGCACGGAAAGGATCGCGCCCCGCACGAGTTCGGCG
>QGUU01000130.1 GCA_003242525.1 Pseudomonadota bacterium
GTTTGGAGAGCTGCTGGAGGAAGTTTCGGAGGACTGAACGCAATCCACCGATTGAAACGGGATTGGGCGGAACAAAGCCGCCCAACCGAAGGTAGCAATGGCAATCCCTCGCACACGGCCTGGAAATTATCCGGCCATCCTGTCTTACGGGTTCAGGCCCTTCTTCCTGCTTGGCGCGCTCTATGCGGGCGGAGCGATCCTCCTTTGGCTACCGCTCTTCTACGGCCAGCTCGCTACGCTCAGCGCATTCGCGCCGGTGGACTGGCATGTGCACGAAATGTTGTTCGGATATGTCGCCGCTCTGGTAACCGGCTTCCTGCTGACGGCAATTCCGAACTGGACCGGGAGGCTTCCTCTGCAAGGAGCCCCCCTTCTGATATTGGTGCTGTTGTGGTGCGCTGGCCGCGTGGTCGTGTTCCTTTCGGAACTGATGGACTGGTGGACGGCGGCGGCAATCGACAGCGCTTTCCTGCTCGCAGTAACCTTTGCAGCCGGGCGGGAGATCGTCGCAGGCCGCAACTGGCGCAATCTGAAAGTGCTCCTACCCCTGACGGCGCTGCTTGCAGCCAATGTCGCATTCCACGCCGAAGCGCACTTCGCCGGACTTTCCGATGTAAGCCGCCGCCTGGCAATCGGCGCGATCGTCGTGCTGATCATGATCATCGGGGGGAGGATTATTCCCAGCTTCACGCGCAACTGGCTGGTCCGCGAAAATCCCGGCCGGCTTCCTACCCCTTTCGGTCGCTTCGACACATTGGCGATTGCAGTTTCGACAGCTGCACTGGCGGCATGGATCTTCTTTCCGGCACATTTCGCGAGCGGCGCGTTGATGATCGCGGCGGCGGCATTGAATGCCGCACGGCTGCTTCGCTGGGCGGGGGAACGTGCAGCGCGGGACCCTCTCGTCCTGATCCTGCACATCGCCTTCTGCTTTGTGCCGGTGGGCTTTTTCCTCGCCGGTCTGGCCGTAATTTTACCTGACAATGTCCCCTCGGCAGCGGGTCTGCATGCCTTCGGCGTAGGTGCCATGGGCAGCATGACGCTGGCCGTGATGACCCGCGCCACGCTCGGCCACACCGGCCGCGCCCTGGCGGCCAGCCCCGGAACCTGCATGATCTACGCAGCCATTCTGGCAGCAGCAGTCTTCAGGATCGCGGCAGCCTTCCTTCCCGGAAACGATCTGCTGCTGCACCTGTCGGTGGCGGCATGGGCGGCCGCATTCCTCGGCTATGTGGGGTTGTTCGGCGGCATGCTTTCAAGGCCGCGCCTGGGCGGCCGACCGAGCTGATGGGAAAAACGTGATTTCTTGATTTCCGGTCTGCGGGTTATTCTACATCTTCACCGCAGCAGGAGAACGACGATGAAGACATTGCTCGTATTCGCCGCAGTATTTGGCCTGTCGGTATCTGCCGCTTCTGCCGATTGCGCCTGGCACTCCAAGGTTACGGCATCGGTGGACACGCAAACCACCACGGCCAGCGTAACGGAAGCCGACGCGCAGACGGTCGCAGAAGCCGAGACGTTGAAGAAAGAGATTCCGCCGAAGGCCGAATAAACGCGAATCCGGCTGGCGGTGATTGCCGCCGGCCTTCGCTGTATCTCGCCCGGCCAAACAACCCGATGCAGAATCTTCTGTGTCAGGTAACTGAGTTTTGGCGCATCCCTCCCCGTGACGGGCCCTTCATTAAGGAGGCGCGTGAGTTTGGTTGCGCGGAGTTCTCGCAACTCCACCCGCCCTGCTTCATCTTTGACTAGCGCGCTATTGTTCAGTGAAAGCACGCGACATGGAATCGACGACGGGCTTCACCAGGTAGCTGAAGAATGTTCTCTCCGCGGTCTGGATCAGCACTTCGACGGGCATCCCGGGGCTCGGGGTTGAATTCAGCCGCGCAAGCTCGTCAGCCGACAGGCTTATGCGCGCCACATAGAATTCCTCATCGGACCCGCCCCTATCTCCAGGAACCGCGTCGGCCGAGACATAGATCACCTCCCCCTTCAATACGGGAGTGGTTCGCTGGTTGAGTGCTATGAACCTGACCGTTGCCGGCTGCGAAACCCGAACGCTGTCAATGTCGGTCCGCTTTATATGCGCCTCTATGATCAGCGGCACGTCAGCAGGCAGTATTTCCAGGATTGCCTTTCCGCTTTCGACCACACCCCCTGCCGTATGGTAAAAAAGACGGATCACCGTCCCGGCAATCGGAGCATTGATGGTTGCCCGACGCAAGACGTTCTGCGCCTGGCGTGACTGCTCGCGAACGGCATCCAACTCGCCCTGTATCTCCTCCAGTTCATCAAGCGCGGCCTCTCTTTGAGCCACTTCATTCTGTTGAATCTGTTGCTGCTCCTTGATGATCTGGGCTTCGGTTTCGGAGATTTCTGCAGACAGCCGCCCTATCTGGCCGGTCGCCTCGGCGATCGCTCGCTGGACCGCCTTGATCTCGGTGCTGCGGATGAGGCCCTTTGCTAGTAACGTTTCCTTTCCCTGCAGCTCCTGGCGCAGAAGCTGGAGCTGTACGTCCATCGCATCGCGTTGCTTGCTGTAGCCCTCAGCGCGAAAACGAAACGCATCGATATTCTGCCTGACCAGCACGGTTTCGCTGTTGAGCTTCCTTTGCCAGGCCTCAAAGTTCAGGTTCTGCCCCTCGATTATCGGAGCAATCTCGGGGTCAGTTCGGTTGTCCATCACTATTGCGGGATATTGTATTTCATCGGCTCCCCGGATCTGGCTGGTGAGGCGAGCAGCTATCGCCTCGAGGCGAACACGGCGCAGGAACAATTCCCGTTGTTTGGCCAGCGCAGCAGTCTCGTCCAACTTGATCAGCGGCTGATCGAACGCGACCTGATCGCCTTCATTGACCAGGATTTCCTCTATGATTCCGCCTTCGAAGTGTTGGACGACCTTGTTCTGGCCGGTGGCGACGAACTGGCCCTGCGCGATGATGGCAGCCGCCAGCGGCGCTGTCAGCGCCCATCCGCCGAAGCCGCCGAAAGTCAAGGCAAACAGGATCATTCCGAAAGTGGTCTGCTTTCGGATCGAACGTGGCACATCGGCGTACCACTGGATGTCGTGGACCTTCACGACGTCGGACATGATCACGCATCCTGCCTGATTTGCCGGTGACCGAATGACCCCGTACCGGGATCAAGCAGCACGCCGCGGCTGGAAAGGGCCTTCAACACTTCGTTGCGCATGCCGAACAGCGCCACTGTTCCATTCACCAGAAGCAAAATCTTGTTGACATTGTTGAGCAGCGAAGGGCGCTGGGTAATCGTGACCATGGTGATCTTCTGCTCCTTCGCATGCTGAAGGGCACGCATCAGCGCTTCGTCTCCGGCGCTGTCCAGATTCGAGTTGGGCTCGTCAAGAACGACCAGACGCGGATTGCCGAAGAAGGCGCGCGCAAGGGCAATGCGCTGCTTCTGCCCACCCGACAGAGGCGCGCCATCGGCGGCAACCACTGTCTCATAACCATGAGGAAGGCTCGCGATCATGTCATGCACATCGGCCAGCTTGGCCGCTTCATAAATCTGTGCGTCCGTCACATCCTCGCGCATGCGCGCGATATTTGCCTTGATCGTCCCGGGAAAGAGCTGAACGTCCTGCGGCAGATAGCCGATGTTTTCGCCCAGTTGACGCTGGTCCCAGTTGCGCAGATCCATCAGATCAAGGCGGACACAGCCGGATGTGGGCAGGATCGAATTGACCAGCATCTTGCCCAGAGTTGTCTTTCCGGCCCCGGAGTTTCCTATCACGCCGAGGGAATCCCCGGGTTCAAGCTTGAAGGACACGCCGTTGAGAACCACCCGCTTGGTGCCCTGAGGCACGTAAAGAAGGCGCTCCACATCGAGTCGCCCTTCCGGACGGGGCAGGTTCAGCCGTTCCAGGTTCAGAGGCGAGGCGGTCAGAAGTGACGATATTCGCGCGAAAGCCGACCGGGACTGGCTGTATTGATGCCAGCCTTCGATGGCCCCTTCGATGGGCGCCAGACCGCGACCGGCAATGATGGACGCGGCTATCACCATGCCGCCTGTCAGTTCGCCCTCTATGGCCAGATACGCTCCCCATCCCAGCATGCCGACCTGCGTGAGAAGCCTTGACCCCTTGGAAAGCGCAGCAAAGACAATATTGCGGTCCTGGGCCAGCACCTGTGCCTTCAGGGAGGCTGCGGTGTCCCGTCCCCAGATCTGCACCGTCTCCGGAATCATCGCCAGAGCGTTGATGATCTGCGAGTTCCGCGACATGGATTCCAGGTGCAGGTTGGCTTTCACCTGGGCTGTGTTTGCAGCCCCGAACCAGCCTGCCGTTACCTTCTGGTTGAGCAGGGTGAGCACGAGAAGAAGCAGCGCCGTCGCAACCAGGATGAGGCCGAGATGGACATGGATAAGGAACACCGCCAGCACGAACAGGGGCGCGAGCGGCGCATCCAGAAAGGACAGCAGGGTTCGGGAAACCAGGAATGACCGGACTTGCTGGAGGTCGCCCAGAATCTGGTATTCTTTTCCATTGCTCTGAAGGGATGCCCGCGCAGCAGCACTTAGAATTGGAGAGCCCAGCTGGGCGGCGAACTCCACAGCCGTTCGCATGAGGATGAAACGGCGTATTGCGTCGAACATCGACTGAAGCACCACGGCTCCGACGATCACCACCGTCAACATGACGAGCGTGTCGATCGATCGGCTCGTGAGAATCCTGTCTGAGATCTGGAACAGGTATATCGGAATGGCCAGGACCAATACGTTGCTGGCAGCCGTGAATAGCATCACAACACCGAGGTTGCGCCGCACAGCGGAAATCCCGGCCTGGAGGCTGGCGTTGAAATCGATAGGTGCGAGGCGTTTGTGAAAGACGCCGCCTTCGCCTCCAGGCGCGCCGCCGCTTGAATCGCGCGGGGCGCCTTTGCCGTTCGATCCGGTAGTCCGAGGCGTTCCACGCGCCTGGATCGGGCCGCGGCCGTCCTCGATCGTGATCATGCCCTCAGGTTGCCTCGGATCCCGCGTTCCAGGCGGTGGCCTCGGAGTTTCACCGGGTTCCACCTTTGCCGCCGGCTCGCAGGCTTCCGGAACGACGCGCCCGCTGCCAGGCGTCGCGTCGACAGATGCAGTCGAACTTCCTTGGCGGGGCGTGAAGGCTGCCTGCTCGCGCGGGGGCGTGTCAGCCATCGGTCGTATCTTCACGTCGGCGGGGATCGATGCAGCGCGCGAAGCCCGATCCATGATTGCCGCGTTATGCAATTCCCACACTGCGCGGTCGAGTTCGGCGAACGTCCTGTCGATCTCGTTTTCCGGAGCACGCAGGACATCAGACAGCTTTGTCGGTGGAACGTCCGCCTGCGACGGATCTGAACTGCTTGCGTCAGGCAGGTCTTTTATGACGCTCGATGGGCCACTTTGCTCGCCAGACATCGATGCACCCTGTTTTTCTAGCCGATCATGGAATGCAAGCCATCACTATGCGCGTCGTCGGTAGTTAGATTGTCCGGCATGTAGTTGTTGCCGCCCGCGGGGTCGTCCACGCTGTCATCGAGGAAAGCAATTGCTTCATTGACGAGAACGTCAGGGCTTTCCCCATACATGGGGTCGGTGGAGATGATGTCAGCCTGCACAAGAAGGTCCTGGGAATACTGCTCGCCACCCACATAGGTCTTGCCGAGTGAATCCAGATCCACGATCGCTGCATTGTTGATCAGGACGTTCTTGCCTGTCGCAACCGACCATTCTGCGTCCGCATAGGCACCGCTTTCGCTTAGCGCCAGGGCGATCTGGTCGTCGTCGCCGAGAATATTGGTCTGCTCTGCATACTGCACATTCACCAGGTCCCCTTCGATATAGAGGACGCGCAGTGCGCCTTGACCGGCGAAGGCTGGGTCCGTGAGCACGCCATCGTCGATTTCATGCAGGCCGTTCGCCAGGGCTGCTGCAGTGTTCTGGTAGCCCGCGGGCAGGGCTTCATAAGGCCCGCTGCTGCCGACATTGTATATGTGGGCCTGGTTCCAGAGCAGATTATCCGAAGTGGAGTATGTTCCACTCCCGTCGGTCTGAAATCCCGCCACCGCTCCGACCATATCGCTGTCGGCCATCAGGTTAAGCTGCTTGATTATGTTGAGGTCGTAAACGCAGCCGCCAACAATGATGAGATCATAGGCAAAGCCGAGCTCGTAGAGCGAAACGCCGTTGAGCGCGGTATTGCCTCCGGAATAGACGTAGCTCGTCACGCCGGAAGACGATACCACGCCAATGTCGTTGTCCTTCATGAAGGTGAGCTGTTGCAGCCAGTTCACGATCATGAGGTCGCCTTTTATTTCCGTGACGGCCCAGTAGCTGGGGAAGGTAGGGTCAGGGTCATCTTGCCCGTCCGGCTCTTCCGCCGACGGGTCGTAGCGTTCGAAAGTCGCTATGTTGAACGCCTCGGTCGCGGATGGTGGTTTTTGCCAGGAGGCGATCGCGTCGGTTATCGCGTCGCTGTCCCACCAGGCATTGATCTGAATGATGGCGTTGATCTCGAAATGATCCCCGACCACGGCAGTGACCGTAGCTCCGGTCCAGACGTTCTTCAGGACCACATCGTTTACGAGGACGTTGTCTCCGGTCTCAAGCGTGACCGAGTCTTTGATCACTATGCCGTGCTCGGTTATTGTCACATTCGGTTTGAACGGTTCGTCGGAATGCGGACCAGACTTGCTGCGCTCTTCAAATGAGAAGAAATCCTCCAGTTTCGGCGCATCCCCTTCTTGCCCGTTAACGAATGTGCCTTCGAGGCAGAAGTCCTTCTTGACGAAAAGGCTCTCGGTTTCGGAGGAACCTCCCTGTTCCTTTGGGTCGTACGCAGCCAGCGCATCGGCGGTCAGCCGCGCAAATTCGGCAAACGCTTCGGCGCTGCCGGGCATCTCCACATCGGGAATTGGTGAGATGCGGCTTGCCGCCTCGTAAAGCCGGACTATGCCCTCGTCACTGACAGGGTCAGGCCTGAAGGCAAGTC
>QGUU01000612.1 GCA_003242525.1 Pseudomonadota bacterium
ACCCGGCACAAAGCCACAGGCAAGGGGACCGTGACCGGCGGCGCCGCGCCGGGACTGAACATGAATGGCCTGCCGATCGGCAAGACCTGGCTGCTGCCGCCCACGCTGACCTTGCAATACCACTTCACCAATTTCGGCGCGTTCAAGCCGTATATCGGCGCCGGTGTGAATTACACGGTGTTTTTCAGCGAGAAAGCCGCCAACGCAGGTGGCGCGGTGAGCATTACAAGTCTCAGCGTCGACAATTCCTTTGCTCCTGCCTTGCAGGCCGGTTTCGACTACATGATCAACAAGAACTGGGGAATCAACGTCGACGTCAAAAAGCTGTTCCTGCGCCCCAAATTCGATGCGTCGGTCAATAACGGCGCCATGACGCTGACCGGCAAGGCGCAGCTTGATCCGTGGATCATCGGCGGAGGCATCACCTACAAGTTCTGAACCATTGCGTTCTGAACGACGTGAAGCGGCAGATGGCCCAGCATCTGCCGCTTCAAGCTTTTCTGTTCTGTTATTTCGCTTGCTTGCTCGTCGCGCTGAGCCGACAGAGGCCTCACGATATGAATGCAAGCACACCAAGTGAATGTGCCGGCTGCATTCGGTGCATCCGTGACCCCGGGCATCATCACAGGACGATGCTCGCCTCACGTATGCATCAGCCGGAATAGCGCAGAGGTGAGCTTGCCGTCGGGCTTGTACAGCTCCTCCAGAATGGAAAAGTGGTCGTGCGTCGCCAGCGCCAGGAGACGCGTCGGAAGTCCGGCCTCGCCGCGCGCCTTGGCGTAGTCGCGCGATTGCCGCTGCAGCTCGGGCAATTCGGATGCGCCGAAGACGATGGTCATCGGCTTGGACTCTTTCGGCAGATGGCGGATGGGGCTGAGCGTCTCCACCTCCTGTTCGCTCAGCTGCAGCTTCTCGTTCAGGTAATTGAGGCGGCAGGGCTCGATATCGAATATGCCGCTGATCGGCATTCCGGCATCCACCTCCGCCAACGGCATCGCCATGGCGGTGAGATGCCCGCCCGCCGACCAGCCCGACACGACGAGGGCCGCCTTGCCAACGCCATGCTGCCGACCCTCCGTCCGCAGCCAGCGGATGGCGGCGTGGGTTTCCGCCACGATCTCGGTCAGCGTGACTTCCGGCGCCAATGTATAACCGATGACCGCGGCGTCAAATCCGATGGCGAGCGGACCTTCCGCCATGCAAGAGAAAATTTCCTTGGAATTGCGCTGCCAGTATCCGCCATGGATGAACACAAAGAGAGGCGCGTTCGGCTTGCCGCAGCGGAACAGATCGAGCTTGTTGCGCGGCCGCGGCCCGTAGGACAGGTTCAGCAGCTCCGGTCGTGCGGCGCGCAGATCGGCACTGCGGCGTGTCCAGTCGGAAAGGGTGGCCGCGCTGTGCTTGACGGCGGCCGTGTTGTTGTAGGCGGCGTCCAGTTCCTCGCGGGTCATCCCGCGCCAGATGTCATCGGTCATAGCGGCAGCAGATCCATAGCGCCTGATCCCGGCGGCGAATCGGTCCACCGCCGGTTCGATCGAGATTTAGACGATGAAGCGGGTGGGCAGACAAGCGGCAAGGCGCTCGCCGAGCGCAAGCCCAAACCAGCCGGAAACAGCAGCCAAATCAGGCGGTCCTGATCAGGCGGCCTTGCGGCCGTGATGGCTGTGCAATCTCTGCGCGAGCTCACGCCTGATGTCGTTGAACTCGACCGACATGACGTCGCGCGGACGCGGCAGGTTGATCGTCATCTCGCTTTCGATGCGCCCCGGGCTTGGCGACATCACCACCACGCGATCGGCGAGGAAAATCGCCTCCTCGATGGAATGGGTGACGAATAGCACGGTGAGGCCGGTGCGCTGCCAGATGTCGAGCAATTCGTCCTGCAGCCGCTCGCGGGTCATGGCGTCCAGCGC
>QGUU01000613.1 GCA_003242525.1 Pseudomonadota bacterium
TGGGAGTGGTTGATTGTGTATAGGAGCCAGACCACGGCCAGGCCGGATAGGCTATCGTATAGACGAGCGCCCAGAAAATAGTGGCGTAGAACGTCCACAGCCACCAGCGCGGCATGGGGTTGTCAAGTTCCTTGATGCCATCCCATTCATGGCCGGTCGTGGCGACGCCACTGATCTCATCAATTTCCTTCTGGCTCATGTCAATCGTCCTTGAGCGGGATGCGGGCTGCTTCGTCGGCCTGTTCACGGCTGCCGGGGCGGAAGGCGAAGATCACGACACCGCAAAAGAAGAGCGTCATGAACAGGAGACCCCAGGAGTCGGCGAACTGGCGCAGATAGGTGTAGGTTTCCATGCCTTCCTCCTAGCGCAAGTTCTGCGGGGCGTCGTAGGTCGAGAAATCGACCAGCGTGCCTAGCATCTGAAGATAGGCGACAAGCGCATCCATTTCGGTCAGACGATTTGGATTGCCGTCGAAATCTCCGAGTTGGGCCTTCGGATAGCGGGCCTCCACGCCGGACGTGTCGGCGTTGGGATCAGCCTGGGCCTTGATGTCGGCCACGGCATTTTCGACCATTTCCTCGGTATACGGCACCCCAACGCGCTGGTTGGCGACGAGATGTGTCTGGAAATTGCGGATGTCGAGGTCCTTGTCCTTGAGGAAGGCGTAGCTCGGCATCACCGATTCCGGCACCACCGAGCGCGGCTCGATGAGGTGTTGGACATGCCACTCGTTGGAGTACCGGCCTCCGACCCGTGCGAGGTCAGGCCCGGTGCGCTTCGAACCCCATTGGAATGGGTGATCGTACATCGATTCCGCGGCCAGGCTGTAATGGCC
Organism: Pseudomonadota bacterium; assembly: GCA_003242525.1. Taxonomy (GTDB): domain Bacteria; phylum Pseudomonadota; class Alphaproteobacteria; order Rhizobiales; family Rhizobiaceae; genus Mesorhizobium. The sequence continues at coordinate 837 of QGUU01000613.1, forward strand.
GTAGCGTTCCACCTCATCGCGGAAGGGTCGGATCATCTGCGAGTGGCAGACGTAGCAACCCTCGCGGACATAGATGTTTCGTCCCGCCAGCTCCAGCGGCGAATAGGGCCGCATCCCTTCCACTTTCTCGATGGTATTCTCGAGATAGAACAGCGGCGTGATCTCGACGATGCCGCCGATGCTGACCACGAACAGCGAGCCAACCAGCAGAAGCGTGGCGTTCTTTTCTATGATGCGGTGCTTGTCAAGAAGTGCCATTCAGTCAAACTCCTATTCGGCGGGCACGGCGACGGGGCGGGGAGCGACGGACCTGCCTCCGATCGGCTCCTCTTCGCGCTGATGGCCGAGGATGGTCATGGTGAGATTGAAGGCCATGATGATCGCGCCGGCGAGATAGAGTGCGCCGCCCAGGGCACGTGCCAGGTAGTAGGGGAACATGGCCTGCACGGTTTCGGCGAAGGAATAGACCAGGAAGCCCTGCTCGTCGTATTCGCGCCACATCAGGCCCTGCATGATGCCGGACACCCACATCACGGCCGCGTAGACGACGATGCCGATCATCGCCAGCCAGAAGTGCCACGCTACCATGCGTTCCGAGTAGAGCCGCGCGCGGCCCCAGAGCCTCGGCACCATGAAGTAGAGTGCGGCAAAGCTGATCAGGCCATTCCAGCCCAAAGCGCCCGAGTGAACGTGGCCGATGGTCCAGTCGGTGTAGTGCGAGAGCGAATTCACCGCCTTGATCGACATCATCGGGCCTTCAAAAGTGGCCATGCCGTAGAAGGCAACTGCGGCCACCATCATGCGGATGACGGGATCGGTACGGATCTTGTCCCAGGCCCCGGAAAGCGTCATCAGGCCGTTGATCATGCCGCCCCAGGAGGGCATCCACAGCATGATTGAGAACACCATGCCCAGTGTCTGTGCCCAGTCGGGCAGGGCGGTGTAGTGCAGGTGATGCGGACCGGCCCAGATATAGAGGAAGATCAGGGCCCAGAAGTGGATGATCGACAGGCGGTAGGAATAGACGGGGCGATCCGCCTGCTTCGGCACGAAATAGGACCTGTGCTTTAAAAA
>QGUU01000614.1 GCA_003242525.1 Pseudomonadota bacterium
GGTTCAAATGGGGGTACGGGGCTTCCCGAATGACTGCGGGCGGCTGAAATCGGCAAATCCGTGGGTGTCACTGTCGGCAAGCCTTAGGGTGGCAACGCCAGGTCGCGCGGCAATGGAGACGCGAGGCCGATCCGGCCGCCCTGCAAGGCAGTTTATGTCAGTCAGCTTGGCCTCCGCGGACGCGACCTCGACATGGAGTGGCAGATTCACCGACAGGAGATTTACGCCGCCGCCGAGCGCTGGATTGGGTACGCCGACCGAAGCGGTGAGGCGAAGGCGCGTTTGCGCCGTGTGCACTTCTGTTCCGGCTTCGCCCACGGCCAGCCAGGCGGACGCCTGCATTGGTTCGCCGATCGCAATCGCCAGCTTTGCGGCCGCCAGGCCCGGAATGGTCGCGCCCAGATTGATGTCCACCTGGCGCGAGCCATTGGACAGTGCCGCTGAGGCGCCGAGCAGGCTCAGGATGTTTGCCTTCACAGGCAGGCCGCCTGGAGTTTGACCGAGCGCCAGCTTTCCGACCGGGCCAAGGTCTATAAGGTGACTGAGCGGGACCGCGAGATTGGTCGTTGCGCCCGCCGCGATTGCCTGCAAGGCGAGCCGGTTGGAACCGCCAACGCTCGAAATTCCGGCCAGCACGGCCGCGATCTGCCCGACCGTGGCCTTTGACGACAGGACGTCGTCATAGGTTGCCGCCGAAAGATCGAGATGGGTCGCCAGGGCATCGATAAAGGTCAGCAGATCGACGTCCGCTTCAGCAAGCCCCTTGTAGTCCATGGCGCTCAGCGACAACTGGCTTCCGGTCAAGGCGCCCAGCAGCGCGTTCAGGATGCCGGCGTCGAGCTTCAGCAGACGAGACCCGACCGAGAAGGCGGCCTGCGCCGAGGTGCTGGCGACTGCCTCCGCGGACATTGTGGGCGGTGCCATGAGAGCGGTGCCGAAAAACAACGTGCCCTTCTTCTTCAGGGAAACCGAGACGGCGTTGTAGGGCTTGCGGCCCGGCTCGAATCGCTGGCTCACGGAGAGGGATGGATCGGCGCTGTAACGGCCGGGCGTGACTACGACTGCACCGCCTTTGTCCGGTGGTGCTGTGTGCGGCCCTTCCGCCAGCACGGAAGGGAGGCCATTGTCCTGCAGGGCCGTCAGCGCGGCGGCTTGCGCCTTCTCGATGTTGGCAGCGGCGGTGATCGCCGCCAGATCCGCCAATGCCTGCAGTTCCCGCCGCTCGGTGTAGAGAGCGCCATGATCGATGGCGACGGCGGCCAGACAGATGGCAAAGGGCACGCTGAACGCCGTCATGACCGCGAAATTGCCCTTGCGGTCACGAAGAAAGGATCGCCAGGTTTGTGGACGCAAGCGACCCATGTGCATCATAACCCTCCCAGGCGGATGGTCGAGCGCCGGGCAATGACGACGTCCGGCAGCGGCAGGCTGGTGAAAAGGTTCCAGATCGGCAGGTTGCGCGCGTCATAATGTATGGAAACGACAAACTGCGTGGCGTCGGCCACACTGTCGGCCGCAACGACCGTCAGCCCGTCTGGATCGATGAATGGATAGCCTCCCGCATGGCTGCGGATAAAGTTTTCGACGAGTGACTGCCGTTCTTCCTGATCAAGGCCAGAAATCGCCGTGCGCGCGGCGTCCGCGGAAATCTGCTGAACCGAATGGCTGGCGCCGAAATAGATTCCGTATGCAACCAGGGCGAGCAGAAGGAGAATGAACAGGGGCGCGAGCATTGCAAACTCGATTGCCGACGCTCCCGAGGTGTCTGACCGAAAGCCGGATATCTTTGGGTAGCCTGGCGTTCTCATGCGGCCAAGGATGGTTGCTGCCGATGTAAAAACGCGTAATAAAGGTTGCAACCTCAAATTGCGAAAAAGTTGTGCCGGTCCGGCGGATAGGCTGTGTCCCCG
>QGUU01000615.1 GCA_003242525.1 Pseudomonadota bacterium
TCTCAGGCGGCAGCACGATCTTCAGGCGCTTGATGGCCGGCACCGTGCAGGCCATCAAGCGCCTGAAGATCGTGCTGCCGCCTGAGAAGTTCGATCAGGTCAAGGCGGCGTATTTCATGAAGATGGTGACGGGCCGCGACGGCAAGATGCTGACGCCGGGGGCCCTCAACGCGTCGATCGAGAAGACATTCGCCAGCCAGAAGTCCGTGGTTGATCAGCTGTTCGACAAGACAGAGCAGGAGCTGATCAGACGGTTTCAGAAGGCAGTTGAGACCGCATCTTACAAGCCGCCCAACGTATCGGGCACCAGTTACGAGCTAGAGCGCATGCGGCGTCAGAGGTCGCAGGGGGCGCTCAACTACACGCTCCGCCGCCTTGGCACGCGGGCCACGTTCCAGGGCCGTGTGTGGCAGGGAACCATGTTTCACTGGCTCGCCCGCGCACTGCCGAACGTGTTCAACGCTCAGGATGCGGCTTCACGGGCGCTGGCTCGGAAGGCCATCGGGCAGACGATGGAGTTCAAGCCGGACACGGGCGAGCTGATGGCCGCGATCGCCGCGGCGCATGAGGCCCGCAAGCGCCAGGCACGATAAGGACATAAGCGATGCCGACCACACCCATGATGCCGTTGATGGCGCCCTTCATGCCTCAATCGGCAGAGCCTGTAGTTCCTGCCGCGCCGGCTGACCCTGACCTTGAGTGGCTGACACAGAAAGTGCGGCAGGCCCGCATGCGCGAAGAGCTGAGCGCCGCTGGTATAGATCCCGACAATCCAGGGATGACGCTGCCTGAGTTCGGGCGGCATGCGGCAACGGAGCTCGCACTGGCCGCCGTGCCAGCCGCGAAGCTATTCCCGAAAGCAACCGGCCTAGCAGCTGGCTTGGGTGCGTTCTTCGGTCTGACCTCGCCTGCCGGCAGCGCCGACGACGGCGTGAAACAGCTCCAACAGCAGCTCAAGGACGCCGGGTACTACCAAGGCCCGATCGACGGCAAGATGGGGCCGATGACGCAAGCCGCACAGCAGAGGTTCGAGCAGGACCGCATGCGGCGCGAGCAAGCCGAGGCTGAACGGATGAGAGCCCAAGCCGAGGCCGAGCGCGTCCAGTTCGAGCGCGAGCAGGCTGAGCGTGAGGCCGCGCAGCGTGCGGCGGGCGAGAAGCGCATGCGGGAGATGGAGGAGAATGTCTCGCCAGTAAGCCGGGCCATCCGGGATTACGGGCCTGCTGTTGGCTTTGGCCTTGGTGTTCTCACAGGCGGCTTAACGCGCGGAAAGATGGCCCGTACTTATTCGAGGGCCAGTGAGGAAGCCGCCCAGCGTTCCAATCGCTTGATCTCAGGCGAGGGCGATCTTCCCTCACGCATTGGCGGTGTCAACCAGTTCTGGCAAGAAGGTGGGGCAGCCGCAGTTCCCTTCTCTCCGGCCCCAGCAGCGCGCGCTGGCGTGCGGCCTAATCCAGATGCGCCTTCAGCAACGAGACTTTACCAGACACCGCGCATTTCTGAGTTCGCGCGCGTGCGTGATGTCGTGCCAGTGGGGGGCTTCCTTGGCGAGGCAGCCGTGAGCTCTCATTTTGGCGAACAGGCACGGCGTGAGCTCAGGGAAGCATATGAGGCTGCAGAGCGAGACCCGTCAGAAGCCAATATCAATCGCCTGCAAGCAGCAATGGATCGGGCTGCAATATTCGACACAATGGGCCGCTTCGGGCTCGGCGCTGCGTTCGGTTTCGGGGCCGGCGCCGCGAAGGCGCGCTATCGGACGACAAGACCAGATGTCGGGGCAGCCGAGGCCGAGCGCATCAGGATCGATCAGCTTCTCCGTGGCCGCGGAGGGTCTAGTGCAACGTCCGCCCAGGCGGTTCCACCGCCGGCACCTTTGGGCGTGTCTTTTATACAACTTTCCGACCTCACG
>QGUU01000131.1 GCA_003242525.1 Pseudomonadota bacterium
GAGATCTCGTCGAAAGCTTGGGTGGCGACTACCCCCCCCAGCGGGGAAAGCCAGGCGCCGCGCGGCGCACCCCGCGGCCGTGGATCGCCCGCGAAAAGCAGGGTTAATATGGGGGCAGCCGCCTCTGCGTCGATCGTAAGTGCCAGCGCATCGGGCGAGATGGCCGAGGGCGTCACCGACATGGCGTGATTTGTAACCGTGGGGCGCGCGTCGGTGTAACGGACAAGTTCCACGCCCTGCAGTTCCACGGTCACGTCGATGGCGAACTTTTCCGCCAGCGCTTGCATGATAGCGGGCACCGCCCGCTCGCCGACGGAGCGCGCCGCCGCCTTCACCTGGCTCGGCTCTCCCGTGGCGCCAATCAGGCGCTCCAGGATCGGCGAGCGGGTTTCGGCCGGTGTCGCCGGAGCGTCCATCATCCTAGCGCGGTTCCCGTTCGAAAGCGTTCATGGTTCACGCTGCCTTCCTGTCGGAGGAGCCAGCGTTCATTGTGCTCTGCTCGACCGCATCAATCGAAGGACGGTCATGAGAGGAGATGGTCTTTCGGCCAAATTCGATGGCCACCTGCGGCAGCGAGCCGTTCATGTACGCAAGCAGGGTCTGCTTCACGATGACATAGAGCCGGTTCTTCTTGTCGCGCACCATCTTGATCTTCGCCGCGATCGGCCCGACCACGCAATAGGAGAGAAAAATGCCGAGGAAGGTACCTACAAGGGCCGCACCGATCAGGCCGCCCAGGATCTCCGGCGACTGGTCAAGCGCACCCATTGCCTTGACCACACCAAGTACCGCCGCAACGATGCCGATGGCCGGCAAACCGTCGCCCACCGCCGAAAGAGCGTGATAGGGCTTGAGCTTGTCGGCGCGAATCGTCCGGATTTCCTCGTCCATCAATGCTTCGATCTCGTGCGGCCGCGCATTGCCGATGATGATGATGCGGCAATAGTCACAGATGAAGTTCGTCAGGTCCTGGTTCTTCAACACCGTCGGAAAGGCCTGGAAAATGGCCGATTCTTCAGGATTATCGATATGCGCCTCGACTTCGCTGCGCGATTTGGTCTTGAGTTCGCGCATCAGTGAGTGCAGGACGCCGAGCGTTTCGAGATAGTCGCGCTCCTTCGGCACAGCCTGCTGGAAGGCCTCTATGATGCCCCGGCCGGCATCCTTCACCACTTTCATGGGGTTGGCGACAAGGAAGGTGCCCAGTGCGGCGCCGCAGATGATGACCACTTCCCAAGGCTGCACCAGTACCTGGACATGGCCGCCCATCGCCATGAAGCCGCCGAGAACGCAACCCAGCGTCACCACGAATCCGATCAGAATCCCCACGTGTGGCCCTTCCGCATATCACTTCGGACCAAACGGATAGCTTCCGTGCCTTGCGTGAACCTTGAAACGGGCCGCCAGCCAGATTCAGTTTCGCGCAAGGAACTCCGCTTATTCTCGGCGTAAGGCTACCGCCGGAGAAGCGCGCGTGTTGAGCACCTATGTCAGCTATCAGTTAATCGCACGGGACATCCCGAAGGCGATCAACAGGGTTGAGAAACAACCCTCTGTAGAACGCGAGACGCAGTACTTTCTCGAGAATATCGGGAAGGTCACCAGCATCGACGAATTCGTCGATAATCCGCGGCTGTTCAAATACGCCATGAAGGCATTCGGCCTTGGCGAAATGGATTACGCCCGCGCTTTCATGAAGAAGGCGCTGAAAGAGGGCGTTGCCGACCCCGACAGCTTCGCCAACAAGCTGACCGACAAGCGCTACGCTGAATTCGTGAGGGCCTTCAATTTCGCGGAACTCGGCGCTTCAGCGACAAACTACAATGGCGCCCAAACGGACGTGCCCAGGAACTACGCGCTACAGGTCGATGTCGGACCGGTTCATGAGGCCTTTTCCTTCACCGACCGCGAGACCACCTACTATCTCTCCCGCATCGGCAACGTGAAATCGATCGACGATCTGATGGCCGACCAGCGCCTGCTGGACTACGCCATGGCAGCCTTCGGGCTGGATGCCGATGCCGAGCCGCCGGAAACGGTGCGCCAGATGCTCGAAGGCGGCGTGAGCGATCCGGAAAGCCCGGCCAACAAGCTTTATGACAAACGCTATGCGGCGTTCGTCGCGGCCTTCGACTTCCACCAGTACGGCGCCGAAACGACGGCCCGCGCCGAAGTTCTCTCGGGCGTACCCAGAAACTATGTCGACAGCACCGGCATGGTGCTCATCAAGCCCAGCGAAGCCTACATCGAGCAGGAAACCGAGTATTTCCTCGCCAATATCGGCAAGGTCAGGAATGTCACCGAACTGCTGGCCGACAAGCGACTGCTGACCTACGCCATGGCCACCTATGGCCTCGACGCCTCGACCGAGTCACCCAAGACGATACGCAGGATGCTCGAAGGCGGCGTGAGCGACCCCCTAAGTCCGGCCAACCAGCTTGCCGACAAGCGCTACGCCAATTTTGTCGCCGCATTCAATTTCGCCGAATACAGTGAAGACGCCACGAAACAGGATAGCGTGCTGAAAGACACTGTACGGTTATACGGCGAGAAGTCGCGCCTGGGCCTGATCAAGCCAACAGCCGACTACGTCCGGGCGGAAACCGACTACTATCTGGCCCATGTCACCGAGGTGAAGTCGATCGACGATTTCTTCGCCGACAGACGGCTTTACGACTACGCCCTCTGGAGTGTCGGGCTGGACCCGGCCAGGGAAGACCCGAAACTGATCCGCGCCATCCTTGAAGGTGGAATTCGTGACCCCGACAGCCTCGCCAACAAGCAGGCGAACAAGGCTTACAAGGCTCTGGCTTCCGCTTTCAACTTCGAAGCCTACGGCGAGGAAGCCACCACATACCGGCCAAGCCAGCAGCCGGTAGTTGAAAAATATCTGCGCCAGACGCTGGAAGAGAACGCCGGGCAGTCCAACCAGGGCGTGCGGCTGGCGCTCTATTTCGAACGCAAGGCGCCAAAGCTGGAGGACTGGTACCAGGTGCTGGCGGACAAGGCGCTTTCCCAGGTCGTGCGCGTTGCCTTCGGCCTGCCCGAGTCCTTTGCCAGAGCCGACATCGACCAGCAGGTGAAGGTCTTCGAATCCAGATTCGACATTTCCGATTTTGCCGACCCCGCCAAACTGGAAAAGTTCATCACCCGCTTCACCACCATGTACGAGTTGCAGAACCCGACATCCACGGCCACTACCTCGGTGAGCGTACTCTTCGCGCAGCCGACGACGATCGGAGTCTCCACCGATCTGCTGATGGCAATGCAGCAACTGAAGTTCTGAGGGCGCGAAATGCAGCACAGCCTATACGTCTCCCTTTCCGCGCAGATCGCCTTGCAGCGGCGCCTCGACACCCTTGCCGACAATGTGGCCAACGCCTCCACGATCGGCTTCCGGGCTACGGAGATTCGCTTCCAGGATGTCGTCTCCGGGACAGGCCAGAGGTCTGTCTCATTCGCCTCCTCCGGAGATACCTATCTTTCGCCGACGCGAGGCGGGCTGACCGAAACCGGAAACCCCTACGACTTCGCCATCCGGGGCGATGCCTGGTTCGCCATAGAAACCCCTGCCGGCACGGTTATGACCCGTGACGGCCGCTTCTCGATGAATGAAAACGGCGAGCTGGTTTCCATTGAAGGCTACCCCGTTCTGGACGCCGGGGGTGCGCCGATCCAGCTCGATCCCCGGGCAGGGGCACCACAGGCCGGCGCAGACGGTTCATTGCGCCAGGACGGCCAACTCGTAGCGGCCATTGGCCTGTATCAGTTCGATCCTGGCGAGAATTTCGTCCGCTACGGCAATTCCGGAATTGTGCCCGAACGCGAACCCGAGCCGGTGGCCGACCGCATCGATGTGGGAGTGGCGCAAGGTTTCATCGAGGAATCCAATGTCAATCCGGTGCTGGAGATGACGCGGCTGATCCAGATCCAGCGAGCTTTTGAGAATGTCGCGGCGCTCATCAGGCAGACCGGCGCCTCGACCGAGGAAGCCATCAAGACTCTCGGCTCGAAGTGACCGGCTGATCAATGACTGCTGCGCTGCCTATCCGCGCCACCGACAAGTCGGGCGCCTGCGAGGGCGATGGACCGCTGGCCATGCTGGATCGGCTGTGGCGCCGCTTCGAGGACGACGAGGCGACAATCCGGCGCGGAGGCCTGATCACCGAGGTTTCCGCGACACACTACACCGTCAAGGGCTTGTCCGGCGTAGCGCGCCTCGGCGATATGGTCGAGCATCGCGGCCAGGACGGCACGAACTGGGGCGAGATCGTCCGCATCGGCCGCGACCAGGTGGTTGTCGCGCCCTATGAGCAGAGCCCCGACACCGGTATCGGCGACGCCGTTTTCCGCCGAGGGCCGCTGACCATAGCACCGCATGTTTCCTGGCGGGGCCGCACGATTGATGCGCTGGGCCGCGCCATCGACGGCGGGCCGCCTTTGCTGCGCGGAAGCGATGCGGGCGCCCGCCCGCACGCAACGCCGGGCGCTCTTGAACGGCAGCGGGTGGGCACTTCCTTTCATACCGGCGTACGCGTCATCGACATCTTCACGCCTCTCTGTTTCGGCCAACGCATGGGCATCTTCGCCGGCTCCGGTGTGGGCAAGTCCACCCTCCTCGCCATGCTGGCGGCAGCAAATGCGTTCGACACGGTCGTGGTGGCACTGGTCGGCGAGCGCGGCCGAGAGGTACGCGAGTTCCTGGAGGACACGATAGGCCCGCTGGCGATGGCCAAGACCGTCGCGATCGTGGCGACCAGCGACGAAAGCGCCATGATGCGCCGCCGCGCGCCGGACACCGCCATGCGCGTTGCCGAGCATTTCCGTGACTGCGGCGACCGCGTGCTCCTGGTCCTGGACTCCATAACCCGTTTTGCCCACGCGCTGCGCGAGGTGGCGACGGGTAGCGGCGAGCCGCCGGTAGCGCGCGGCTATCCGGCCTCGGTTTTCACCGATCTGCCAAAGCTGCTGGAACGCGCCGGCCCCGGAGCTGAAGGCAAGGGTTCGATCACAGCCATCATATCGGTGCTGGTGGACGGCGACGACCACAATGATCCGGTGGCGGACTCGGTCCGCGGCATTCTCGACGGCCACATCGTGCTTGACCGCAGCATCGCCGAGCAGGGCCGCTATCCGCCGGTCAACCCGCTGGCCTCCATCTCGCGCCTTGCCGCAAAGGCATGGAGCCCGGAAGAGAGAACGCTCGTGACGAAGCTGAAAGGGATGATTTCGCGCTTCGAGGACACGCGCGACATCCGGCTCCTGGGTGCCTATCAGGCGGGTGCCGATCCGGAACTCGACATGGCGGTGCGTCAGGTGCCGCTGATCTACGAGGCGCTGACGCAGACGCCGCGCGATCCTGTCTCCGCGGATCCGTTCGCCGACCTCGCTCGGCATTTGAAGATGAGGCAGGACGCCGATGGTGGAAACTGAACGGCAAAAGACCGAGAGGTTGCTGAGGGAGCAGCTGGCCCGCATAAGGCAGGCCGAGGACGCTGCCGGCACGCCGGGTCCTGCGGTTGGAAAGTGGAAATTCCTGACCAGCCTTGCGGCTTTACGACGGTTCCGCAATGACAGCGTTTCAACGCGGCATCCGCATTCGCGCTCCCTTGCCCTGCGCTGGCTCAGAATAGGAGCCAGGAACGGGCGTGAGCCCCATGCCGATACCGACGCGCATGGCGAAGGGGCCCTATCCCGGGGCGACGGCGCGACCGGCCGCGATTGGGGACCGCCACCCAAGGTCCGGTTCCCGAGGCAGGACAAGAACAAGGATCGCCGCAGCGACTTCATCTTTGCCAGCCTCGGCGTCATGCTTGGCCTGACCTGCGGGCTTTTTCCCTGGTACATCTTCTTCAATCAGGAACAGTTCGGCGTGCAGGCCATCGCATTTGGCGGTCGCGGCAAGAATGCCGGGCGCATCGTGGTGGAGCCCAAATCGGACGAAGAGCTGGTGGAGTTCGCCTCCCAGCAACTGCCGAGAAATCTCGACCTGATATCGACTGGCACGGCACGGCCGAACTCTGGGGCTTCACAGGAGGCGCCGGGCCTCGATCAACAGCCCTTCCCGGACGAAGCGGCGGATTTCCGTCTCGTCCATGTGGCCAATGGACGAGCGATGATCGAGGACGACGCCGGCCTTTGGATCGTGCAGCAGGGTTCGCGCCTGCCCGACTCGACGCGCGTGAAGGCGATTGAAATGCGCAACGGTCAATGGGTGCTGGTGACCAGCGGCGAAAGGGTGATCGAGATTTCCCGGTAGGCTGCGCTCGAGGGCTCCACGCAAGGCCCACGCAAGACTGGGAAACTACTCTTCGGCAACCTGCCCGGAGAGTTTCGATGGAGCCTGTCAGTCTATTCGACCTCGCGTCCAAGCAAGCCCGCTGGCTCGCTGTCCGCCAGACCTCGGTTGCCGGCAACGTCGCCAACGCCAACACGCCCGGCTATCTGGCAACGGACGTCGAGCCCTTTGAAAAAGTGCTGGATCGCCGACCCGTCACGCTTGCCGCTACCCAGACCGGCCATTTCGGCACGCCCTCCGCAAAGGACAAGGTGGCGGTCAGGCCTGTCGAGTATTCCGGTCCTGAACTGCCTTCGAAGAACACCGTCGTTCTGGAGAACGAACTCATGAAGGCAGGCGAGATTCGCCGCTCCTTCGAGCTGAACACGGCCATCGTCAAGGCGTTCCACGCCATGATGATGACAGTAACGAAGGGTTGAGGCGAAGATGGACGCGCTCACGGCAGCCTTGAAGGTGGCAGCTTCCGGTCTCGGCGCCCAGTCCGAGCGCCTGCGCGTGGTGTCGGAAAACCTCGCCAACGCGCAGTCTACGGGAACAGCGCCCGGTGCTGACCCTTATCGCCGCAAGACCATTTCCTTCGCCGCGGAACTCGACCCCCTCACCGGCGTCTCTCATACCCAACG
>QGUU01000132.1 GCA_003242525.1 Pseudomonadota bacterium
GTCTACGCCCGTCTTGACCAGGTCTTCAGAAAGCCGGACGCATATGCGCGGCGCGCTGGTGTCGGCTTCTACGGTGTGATCGACGATGCGGAAGCCCTTGCGCGCCTTAAGGTCCTCGTATTCGGCCCGCACGGAGGCGGAGTTGACCAGGGCAAGGCTGGCTTCATAGGCCTGGATGGCGGAGCGGTAGGCCTCGCGCCGGTCCAGCCCGGCGGCAAGAAGCGCAAGCGCCTCAGCCCGCTCGACTGTCGTGCGCGACAGCGTGTAGGCGTTGAAGGCCGCCGAGGTGCCCCTGGACTGCAATTGGCTCAACTCCGACTTTGCAGACATTTGCGCGGCCAGAGTTGCACGTGACAGCCCGATCCAGAGCGCGATTTCGTCCGGCAGGACCGAGACGGCCTGTTCATATTTCTCCATGGCGATGCGATGGTCGCCGGTCAAAGAGGCTTGTTCCGCCGCATCCACAAGGGCGTTCACGCCTTCCACCGGCCGGGCAAAACCCGGGCCGAGGAGAAAATTGCGATACTGTAGCGCCTGGTCGGCCATCCACGGAGGGAAGAAGGCAAGCTCCGGCGGTGCGCCGATATCGGGGTCGCCACTCACCGGCGTAACTTTGCCCGCGACCGCGCCGTTGAAGGGGTTGAGCGTGTTGAAGTCGGATTTGAGGAAGCACCATTTCGCCTTCCTGTTATAGGTGAAGGCGCGGCAGGAAGGGTCACCAAGGCAGGCAGCCTCGCACTGATCGAGTGTGACGTTCTGTTCCGAACGCAGGTCGAAGCCGAAATAGTCGGCATTCTCTGTCGTCACGATTCGCCGGGTCTCGGCCGCGTGGGCTGCCCCAAGCGAAACCAGGAGAAGGAAAAGCACGGGGATGGAACGTAGAGCACGCAATGCCATGAAACCCCTCCAGCATCGGCTTCCAGGTCCAAACATGTTCAAGGCCAGGTTGCACTTGTCAATGAATCGGACCGATATGCGCAGTTGCAGAACAGCCGGGAAAGCCCGTCGTCCGTTCAGCCTGTGTTCGGGCTATGAAATCACACTTTCTTGCCAGGACAAAAGGAGTGTGAGTTTAAACCCGGCCGCAATTCGGACATGGGAATTGTGGTGTCTTTACGGGCGCTTCAGAAGTTGCGTTCAAATTTAGGCGTCGAACCAGGGTCGGATGTGACGGAACGATTGGCAAGAAATGCCGAAAAATGGGCGCCCAGGCGCCGGCTTTCTCGCGCCCTGGCCTGTGCGCTGCTGTGCTCGTCAGCTGTCCTGTTGGAATGCCGGAATGCCGCCGCATTCGAAATTTTTGGCATCAGGCTTTGGGGTTCGGACGACAAAGAGGACGCTGGGATCACCGACCCGCTGCGATATTCCGTGGCTATCGAGGCACCGGACGCGGATGACAATCTCAGGAAGCGGTTGGAGAACGCTTCGGGGCTGAAGGCCGATGAAGACCGCCCGGTATCGGGATCTCTGGGGCTTATGGCCAAGGCCCGCGCCGACCGGGAGCAACTGGTAGCCGCGCTCTATGGGGATGCGCGCTATGATGGCGTCGTCACGGTGTCCATCCAGGGCCGGGACATAGATAGCCTGCCGCCGGATGCCGAGTTCACCGGCCCGCAGCCAATTCCCGTTACGATCCGCGTTGAGCCGGGACGAAAATATACGCTGGGGAACATCCGCCTGGAGGGCGATGCCGCAGATCTGCTTGGGGCAGATTACGGCCTCATAGTGGGCGGAGACGCCAGTTCCGGCGCCATCCTAAAGGCGGAGGCGGCCATTGTGCGGGCCCTGAAGGAGGAAGGCCGGCCGCTTGCAAGGGTGACCGGCCGGGAGGTGGTCGCCGATCATGCCAGCACCATGCTGGACGTGACGCTGACGGTCGCCGCAGGCCCGGTCGCTGGCTATGGCGAAACGACCGTGGAAGGCACCGAAGCCGTCGATCGCGATTTCACCCGATATATGACAGGGCTCCAGAGGGGGCACCAATATTCTCCAGAAGAGATGGATCGGGCGCGCGACCGGCTCCTCGGCCTTGAGGTCTTCAACAGCGTGACCGTCAGGGAAACCGAGGCGCTGGACGCCGATGGCAACATTCCCATCAATGTCGAGGTGAGCGAACGCAAGTTCCGATATCTCGGGCTTGGCGCGACGGCCTCGAATACCGAAGGGTTGGGCCTGGAGGGATATTGGGGCCACCGCAATCTCTTCGGACGCGCCGAAAAGCTGAGAATAACCGGATCGATCAGCGGCATCGGCGCCAATGACATATCCGAGCTGAACTATAATGCCGGCATCATGTTCGAAAAGCCGGGCGTGGTCGGCCCCGCATCCAAGTTCTTCACCAATTTGAATACCGTGTACGAGCATCCGGACGCCTATGACCGGTTCTCGGTCAAGGGTGAGGTTGGCCTGTCCTACGAACTCACCAGGCAACAATCCGTATCGGCTGAAGTTGCGCTCGACTATTCCAGGATTACTGACAGTTTCGGCAAGCACGAATACCTGATCGCATCCGTGCCGCTGCAATATGTCTTCGACAATCGCGACAGCAAGCTCAACCCGACGAAGGGGTTTCGCTTTCTCGCCTATGCGGAGCCGAGCTATGACCTCAAGGGCGGCGCAGCCTTCGTGAAACTGAAAGGCGAAGGCTCGGCCTATCGGGCGCTGGACGAGGCGGGCAAGTTCGTGGCGGCCGGGCGCGTTGGCCTGGGTTCGATTTTGGGAGCCTCGCTGCCGGAGGTGCCCGCCGACCGGCGCTTCTATGCCGGGGGCGGTGGCTCGGTTCGCGGATATGCCTATCAGGGCATCGGACCAAAGGATAACGGCCAGCCGATCGGTGGTCTGTCGTGGTTCGAGACTTCGGTTGAACTGCGTTATCAGATGACCGACACGATCGGTGTGGTTCCGTTTGTGGATGCCGGGACGGTTTCGACCAAGCAGTTTCCCGATTTTTCCGATGTGAAGGTGGGTGCGGGCGTCGGCCTGCGCTATATCACGCCTTTCGGCCCGCTTCGGGTCGATGCAGCAGTGCCGTTGAACCGTAGTCCGGGCGACCCGGATTTCGGCATCTATGCCGGTATCGGACAGGCGTTCTGACATGCGAACGGCCAGGCGAGTCCTTAGAGTTCTGTTCTACCTGACCGTTGTCGTGATTGCTGCGGCCGTTGGCGCGCTGGTGGTGCTGACAACAACGGAAGGCGGACGTGACAACCTCGCCGGCATGATCTCCAGCATGGCGTCGTCGGACGATCGGAAGATCACGGTTGGCAAGCTCGAAGGCATCTGGTCCGGTCAGTTGAGGATCGGTGCGGTGGCCATAGCGGACAGGGAGGGGCCTTGGCTGGTCGTGCGCGATGTCGCGGTGGACTGGTCGCCGGCCGCGCTGCTGTCGAAAACCTTCCGTGCCGAGCGGGTTGCGGCCGGGCGCATCGAGGTCGCGCGGCTACCGGTTTCCTCGGGCCAGTCCAGTAACGACTCCGGCGGCACGCTGCCGGTGGCAGTGGAGATCAATCAGATCGACCTGCCCGACATCGCCTTGGGAGAGGCCCTTGCCGGGGCTGGTATTGCCGAGCTTGCCGCAAAGGGGTCGCTGCATGCAGACCCGTCGCCGCTTGCGATTGCCGGCGACATTGCCGTCGAGCGCCGCGACGGCAAGGAAGGCTCGGTGACTGGCACCATTCGTTTCGCCCCCACCGAGAATTTGCTGGACCTTGACCTGAGGGCTGCGGAACCGGCCGGGGGCATCATTGCCAATCTGCTGCGCCTGCCGGGATCGCCCGCTGTCGACATCGCTGCCAAGGGCAGCGGCCCACTTTCCGACTGGAGCGGTACGAGCACGTTCAGGGTAGGGGGGCAAGTCGCTGCGCAACTGACTGGCCGTCACCAGCTCACGGATACCGGCAACCGGATCGAGGTCAAGGGCGACGGCGAGTTTGAACAGTTCCTGCCCGAGCTTTTGAAGCCGATCCTTAAGGGTGGCGCGGATTTTGACATTGCCGGGACTGCGACCACCGGCGGCGGTTTCGAGATCGAGCGCGCCGCCATAGACAGCGAATCCGTCCATGTTAGCGCGTCAGGTGTGTTCGATCCACAGACTGCCGCCGATATCAGGCTGGAGGTGACAGCGAAGCAGGGACCGGTGGTGCTCAGCCTGCCCACGGGCGGGCCTCCCGTCACGCTTGCCTTCGATCGGCTCAGCGCGCGCGCTTTCGGCGACGGTCGGGAGCCGATGGTGGATGTTACGGGCTCTCTGGTTTCCGTCGTAACTGGAGGCACGGAAGCGCGCGGCCTTGCCGTGCAGCTTCACTCCGACGGCTTTGACGTGACTAACCGGACCGGCCCGCTGAAAATTTCGCTTGCGGCGGATCTGCTGAAGACCGACGTGGCTACGCTGGCGCCTCTGGTAGCAGGGCGTGTATCTGCCGATCTCGCTGGCACCGTGGGTCGGGATGAGGTGACGCTGGACGAGGGCACGCTGCGCTCTGACGCGTTGGACGCTTCCCTGACGGCGAAACTTGCGCTGTCGGACCTTGCCATGACGCTGACCATGAGGGCGGACGCGGTCTCCACGGCGCTGCCGGCGCAACTCCGTCCGGTACTTGGCCCGCGCGTGCAGTTTTCAGCCACTGCCACGCGCGATCCCAAGGGCGATTTTGCCGCCAATGCGATCGAGCTGAAATCAGGCTCGCTCTCAGCCAGCGGCACGGCGAGCGCCAGCGGCACCGATATAAGGGCAGACCTGAAAGGCCGGATGGATGACGTTTCAGTGCTGTCCTACCTGACCGGTGCAGGTCTGGCCGGCGGCATCGATTTCGCGCTCACCGCAAGCGGGGCGAGGACGGCCCCCGACTTTTCGATTTCCGCGACCAGTGACAAATTGACGGCGGCCGGCAAGGCCGTCGCCAACCTCAGGCTCGCAGCCAGCGGCAAGGCAGACATTGCCAGCCCCACGGCCGACATTTCGCTGACGGGCACGGTCGATGGCCAGGCGCTGGTCCTGACGGCCAATCTCTCGAATGCTGACGGCAGGCGTACGGTCGACGGGCTTTCGCTCGCCCTAGGTGATAGCCGTGTGTCGGGCGACCTGGTGCTCAATGAAGCGTTCCTGCCAGTCGGCACGCTCGCACTGGCGATCCCGGATATTGAGCCCCTTGCGGCGCTGGCCGGCCAGGCAGCAAGCGGCGACATTCATGGCACCTTCGCCTTTTCGGCCGAAGGCGGAGCCCCGGCATTGACCGTCCGGATGCAGAGTAAATCCATCGGCCACGGCGAACTGATGGTGCGCAATATCGACGTCGACGCCGTGATCGATGATTTTGTCAGATCTCCGGTGCTTTCCGGGAGCATCAAGGCGGCATCCCTCGGCGCCGGATCCACTCAGGTCGATGGCATCGCCGTGGACCTGACGCGCGACGGGGAATGGACCGGCTTCTCAGGCGGCGCAAGCGTTAACGGTATTCCTGCAAAGGCCAGCGGCAGGGTGCGTATTGCCGGCGGCGAAACGGTGGTGGAACTGGCATCAGGCGAAGCGGTGTTCAGGAGCATCAGGGCGTCTATCGCGCAACCATCAACTGTATCGGTCAGGGACGGCATAACGACGCTGGACAAGTTGGTCGTAGGGATTGGCGGAGGTACCGCGACCGTTACCGGCACGGCTGGACCGGCTCTTGATCTCAACGTCGCACTTTCGGGCGTTCCACTGGCGCCTGTAAACAATTTCTCGCCGGGCGTCGACCTCGCGGGGTCTGTGTCGGGTACGGTGGCGGTGACGGGCCAGGCGAACGCACCTGCCATCACCTACGACGTCAAGGGGACAGGCATAGTGCTGTCGCAAACCCGCAGTGCCGGTTTCGGCGGCCTGGGAATAGAATCTTCCGGCAAATTTGCCGGCAACAAGCTGGATTTCACTGCCAATGTCAGCGAGGGGTCAGGGGTGAACCTGAAGGCCACGGGATCGGCAACGACGGCTGGCGTCCCGCGCGTTGACATTAGAGCCACGGGCGGCGTTCCTTTCGCTTTCCTGGCTCCGAAGCTGGCCGCTCAAGGGCTGTCGCTACGGGGTACGGCAGATGTGGATGTGGCAGTGCGCGGGGTTGCATCATCACCAGAGATTACCGGATCGGTGCGCACGACAGGGGCGCGTCTGATCGATTCCGAGTCCGGCCTTGCCGTCAACGACATAACGGCCGATGTCCAGCTCGGCGGCGGTGTGGCGACAATCAACCGGCTGACCGGCTCGCTGTCCACGCGCGGCGCATTGACGGTTGGCGGCACGGTCGGCATCGACCCGGCAAGCGGCTTTCCGGCAGACATTTCAATCAAGCTGGACAATGGCCGCTACATGGATGGACGGACCGTCACCGCCAATCTTTCAGGCTCGCTTGCGATCAAGGGACCGCTTGCTACCGCTCCCGCCATTTCTGGAAAGGTCGATCTTGGCCGGACCGTGATCACCGTCCCGGAAAGGCTGCCGGGCTCGCTTTCGGTGCTCAATGTGAAGCACAAGAACGCTCCGGCATCCGTACGGGAGCAGGCGCGGGCGCTCAATCCTTCCACAGACGGGGGCGCCAGCGGGGGAGGTGGCAAACTTTCGCTCGACATAACCGTCAATGCGCCCAACCAGATATTCATCCAGGGGAGGGGCGTAGATGCGGAGCTTGGCGGCAACATTCGCCTGACGGGGCCCGCCTCGGCGCCTCAGGCTGTCGGCGAGTTCACCTTGCAACGTGGCCGCCTGTCGATCCTCGCCAAGCGCTTGACCTTCACCGAGGGCACGGCGACGTTCTCCGGCTCCCTGGTGCCCTATATCAACCTTGTCGCGGAAACGACCGCCGGCGACGCGACGGTGAGAGTTACCGTTTCCGGGGAGGCGACAAACCCGAGATTTGCTTTCTCCTCTGTTCCCGCACTTCCGGAGGATGAA
>QGUU01000616.1 GCA_003242525.1 Pseudomonadota bacterium
CTGCCGCGCCCATTGGCCGGCGCAGTTCACCACTTTTTCGCAGGCGATTGTGCCCCGGTCCGTATTCACCCCTACTATGCGGCCGTTCTTCATGTCGAAGCCGGTCACGCGCACGCGCTCGAACAACCGGGCGCCATGCATGCGGGCACCCTTGGCCAGCGATTGCGTAATGTCCGAAGGGCTGGCCTGCCCGTCCGTCGGCAGCCAGCTTGCGCCCACGAGGTTCCCAACCTCCATCAGCGGCCACATGCGCTTGACCTCCTGGGGGGAGATCAGCTGCATCTCCATGCCGAAGCTCCTGGCAGTGGTGGCCAGCCGCTTGTACTCGGTCCAGCGGTCCGCATTCGTGGCGAGGCGCAGACAGCCCGTCATCTTCCAGCCGGTGGCGAGACCCGTCTCGGCTTCCAGCCCCTTATAGAGGTCGACGGAATATTTCAGCACGCGCGTAATCGATGCCGACGAACGCAACTGCCCCACCAGTCCGGCAGCATGCCAAGTCGAGCCGGAGGTGATGGAGCCTTGCTCCAGCAGTACGACGTCGGCCTTGTGATCGCGGGCCAGATGGTAGGCAGTGGAGCACCCGATGATGCCGCCGCCGATAACGACGACCGCGGCATGTGTTGGCAGGGTCATGATGTTTTCGTCCCGTATCTGGATCGGTATCGCTCCACCGCCTGTTCGAGCCGCGTCAGGTTCTCGGCCGTGTAGGCGGCGTAGTCTGCGCCGGGCGCATCAAGATGGAGTTCGGAAACCATGCTCCACATGGCCTCGCGCAGCAGCGAGGCGCATTGCATGGCCGCGAAGGCCCGCTGCAGCGCCGCGTCAGGCTCATGCCCGAAATAGGCGGCAAGCAAGGCGTGCGCTTCCTCTTCGCTCATGCCGGCATTGGATGCGATGCCGGCGAGGTCGAACAGCGCGGTATTGAATCCGGCATATTCGTAGTCGATCAGCCAGATCCGCTCCCCATCATCTATGAAGTTCGCCGGCAGGAGGTCGTTGTGGCCGAAAACGATGGGCATCGGCACCTGGGCGTTCTCAAGTTCCCCGGCCAATGACAGGTAGTGCGGAAGCCCCTCGCGGTCTTTCAGCATGCGCGCGTAGTCGCGAATGACGTGGAAGACCCAGAACAGGAACGCTGCGCCCGAAACATGGGCCGGCATCTCTCCATGAAAGGCGCGAATGAGCGGCACGATGCGACCGGCATTGGCGCACACGTCCTCGCTGTTGAATGTACGGCCCTCGATCATGCCGCAAACCATTACGCCCGCCTCGGCATAATGGACGGGCGGACCGAAGCCGGCTTCGTAGGCTGCCCTAGCCACCATCAACTCGCGCTCGCGGTCGACATGGTGGAAGGGATAGTCCTGGCCAAGCCGCACCACGTGCCGGGCACTGCCATCCGTGACGAGAAAGTTCCGGTTGCTCAGCCCGCCTTCAAGCGGCGTGACGTCAATGCGCCCTCTCCAGCAGGGCAGCGCGCGAATGCGGTCCTCGACGGTTCGCATGCATCCCCCCATCATTCCAGCCCCAGCTTCGCCCTGGCGCGCGCAGCGCCTGCCGCGATCAACCGGTCAGCGATGATGGCGATGAAGGCAACCGCCAGACCCGCAACGAGACCGCGTCCCGGATCGGCCTTGGTGAGCGCGATATAGACTTCCTGGCCAAGGTCGCGCGTGCCGACCAGCGCCGTGATAACCAGCATCGACAGGGCGAACATGATGGTCTGATTGAGGCCCAGCATGATTTCCGGCAATGCCAGCCTGATCTTGATCTTGGTCAGGATCTGCCATGGCGTGCAGCCCATGGCCTTGCCGGCTTCCACCAACCTGGCGTCGACCTTGTGCAGACCGAGCACCGTGTAACGAATTGACGGCACCACAGCGTAGGCGACGATGGCTA
>QGUU01000617.1 GCA_003242525.1 Pseudomonadota bacterium
CCTTGCGCCCACGCTTTCTTAACGCGTCCTGGGCTAGATCGGGCCTATCGTGCGGAAGACGGAGTATGGTGTGCGCTTTTCCGCGGCCACAACAGCCGAACGGTTGCTGCCGCAGCGCCTGGCGCTGCGTTTCAGGCCAGTCCTCGACAGGCTGGACGCCCTGCTGCTAGCAGCCGACGATCGCGGCGAAGCCGGCCGCATGTCTCTAATTGCCTTCGTCATACGCGTCATCAGCGCCGCCATCGCTTTCGCCAGCCAGGTCTTCATGGCGCGCTGGATGGGCCCCTTCGAGTACGGGATACTCGTCCTGGTGTGGACGAGCGCCATCATCGTCGGTAGCCTGGCCTGTCTCGGCTTCCACACCACGGTCATCCGCTTTATCCCCGAATATCGTGAGCGCGGCCTGCTGGCCGAGCTGCGGGGCATATTGCTCGCCAGTCGCCTGTTCACGCTTGGCCTTTCCACTCTCGTGGCCGGAATTGGCGCACTCGGGATCTGGCTGTTCTCGAGCTGGCTCCAAAGCTATTACGTCGTGCCCTTCGTGCTCGGCGCTCTGTGCCTGCCCATGATCGCACTGACCGACGTGCTGCAAGGAATTGCGCGCGCCCATTCCTGGGCGTTCTTCTCGCTGGCCCCGACCTATCTCATCCGGCCTGTTCTGATCCTGCTTTTCATGGCACTCGCCGTATGGGCAGGTCTCCCGGCCGACGCCACGACCGGCGTGCTCGCTTCAATCGCCGCCACCTATGCGACAAGCGTCGTCCAGCTTGCAGGCATGACCCGCAGGATCGATACGCGACTTCCTCATGGGCCGGTGAAGATCCTTCTCGGCGAATGGCTGGTAATCTCGCTGCCGATTTTTCTCGTCGAGAGCTTCTTCTTTTTGCTCACCAATGCGGACGTATTGATGGTCGGCCTGTTTCTCCCTCCGGGGGAGGTGGCCGTGTACTTCGCCACGGCGAAGATCCTGGCTCTTGTCCACTTCGTCTACTTCGCCGTGAAGGCGGGGGTAGCGCCGCGCTATGCCCAGTTCACCCATGGCCGACCCGGCCAGCTGTCCACCTTTGCCCGCGAAACGGTGTCCTGGACCTTCTGGCCTTCCCTGTTCATGGCGGCAATCGTCCTGGTTCTTGGCGAGCCGATGCTGTTTCTTTTCGGGCCCGAATTCGTCGCGGGCTATCCGCTCCTGTTCCTCCTGGTGATCGGCGTCATCGCTCGCGCCGCCGTGGGGCCGTGCGAAAGCCTGCTCACCATGACCGGAAACCAGAACATCTGCGCCTTCGTCTATGCACTTACCCTGGGGCTCAACATCGCACTCAATATCGCCCTGATTCCTCCTTTCCATCTGTGGGGCGCGGCAATGTCGATCACGATAGCGACGATCTTTGAAGCGGCTGCGCTGAGCTTTATCGTCTGGCGCAGGCTTGGCATCGCCATGTTCATCTTCATTCCGGCAAGGAGCGTCGCCTGATGGCCGCCCTGCCCTTGATTGAGGAAACCAGTGGCGGATCTGCCGGCACCATCATGCCGAACCTGGCTGGCTTTGCGCGCACCGCCGCCGAACTCGCCCAGATCGAGCTTTTCGCCGCAAGCCGGCCCGAACGGCGGCTGGCCGTCTATCCCGCTTCCGCCGGTTTCGAACTCGTCGACGAGCTCGATTTTCTGAGCGCCCGCGCGGTCGAGCCCAACGTGTTCTTCAACCCACGCTTCCTGACGCCGGCCATGCCTCGCCTGGAAGATCGCGACGTGCGCCTTGCAGTGATACGCGACGGCGACGAGTACCGCAGCCGGTTGCGGCTCCTGGCGCCATTCACCGTTGAGAAACCCGCCGCGCCCGTGGGCGTTCCGATCATACGCATATGGTCGCATCCTTTTGGCCCCCTCGGTGCACCGC
>QGUU01000133.1 GCA_003242525.1 Pseudomonadota bacterium
GTGAGCGATGAAAACAATGCCCTCAAGACCGGTTACGACCCGGTCGCAAGGGATTGGCCTGACTGGGTGGACCGGACGGGCCTGGATCCGGGCCTGCTGCCCACTGTTCTGGCCCCAGGCAAGCCTGTTGGCATGATCAAGCACGAGGCGGCACGTACATTCGGCCTGCGCGACGATGTGGTTATCGTAGCTGGCACGACGGACGGTTGCGCCTCGTTCCTCGCCACCGGGGCCAGCGAGGCGGGAGAGGGCGTCACGGCGCTCGGCTCCACCCTGACAATCAAGCTTCTGGCCGAGGCGCCGATCTTCGCCCCGCAGTTTGGCATATACAGTCATCGCATTGGCGAACGCTGGCTGGCGGGCGGTGCGTCCAACAGCGGCGGCAAGGTGCTGGCGCATTATTTCACGCCGAGCCGGATAGCGCAGCTCAGTGCGAATATCGACCCGGATCGCCCTTCCGGACTGGATTACTATCCGCTGCTCGGCGCGGGGGAGCGTTTCCCCTTTGCCGATCCGGCGATGCTGCCGCGCATGGACCCCCGACCCCCGGACGATGCCGAATTTCTGCAAGGCCTGCTGGAAGGCATCGGACGGATAGAGGCGACGGCATATGCCCGGTTGCACGAACTCGGCGGCCCGAGGCTATCCAGCGTGCGCTCCGTTGGCGGCGGCGCCCGAAACCCGGTCTGGATGCAAATGAGGCAAAGGCTGCTCGGCGTGCCGTTTTTGCCTGCTCTGTCGGAGGATGCGGCCGCAGGAACGGCGCGCCTTGCGCTGGCCGGAGCGAAGGAGGCGGGGCTGCTGTGACGACGCGACCTCCGCTACCTGCCATGCTGAACGGCCTTGCCGAACTGGCCGAGTTGCATGACGTCTTCCTGGTGGACCAGTTCGGCGTGCTTCACGATGGCAGAAAGCCATATCCCGGCGCGGTCGAAGCATTGTCGCGCCTGAAGAAGGCAGGCAAGACGGTGGTGATCCTTTCCAATTCAGGCAAGCGGGCCAGACCCAATGAAACGAGGCTGGCGGGGCTGGGGTTTGATCCCTCGTCCTGGGACCTGTTCCTGAGTTCCGGCGAGGCCGCCTGGCGCCGGTTTGCCGGCCTTGCAGGCCAGCCGGCATTGAAGCCGGGAACGCGCTGCCTGCTGATCGCGCGTGACAACGACAAGAGCGCCGTCGAGGGATTGGGTTTTGAACTGGTGGACCGCGATCCGGATCTGGTCCTCATCTCGGCCAGCGAAGGAAATCGCGTCGCGCTGGAAGCCTACGCGGAACTGCTGGCCTCGCCTGCCCGTGCAGGGGTCCCGTGTTTCTGCACCAACCCGGACAAGGTTATGCTGGTGGGAGCGCAGACCTTTTTCGGCGCAGGGCAGATCGCCGAGCTTTATGAAAGCCTGGGAGGCAAGGTCACCTGGATCGGCAAGCCCTTTCCGGAAATCTACAAGGTGGCGCTCTCCGGGCTGCGCGGAGCAGACCCGTCGCGGATCGTCGCGATTGGCGACAGTGTTGAGCACGATATTGCCGGAGCCAAGGGTATTGGCCTGGCCGCGGCCCTCGTGCGGACCGGGATTCTCGCCGAAATGGATGAGCAGGCCCTGGACGAAGTTTTTCATAAGAATGGTGCAAGGCCGGACTATCTGCTTTCCGGCTTCCAATGGCAGGGCAAGGAGCCGCGAGCGGCGACGGGGTGAAAAGACACCCGCTAAGCTGGATCGGTACACAAGTGTGCTTCTGCACGCTTGAGCTGTGTGTAAAAAATTTCTATAAGTGAAATAAAAATCAGACTCTGCGCCGGAGCATGCCTTCTGCACGCTGGCGCTGGAGAACGGGCAGGAGCAGGACGTCGAGGACGCTTGCGGTGCCTGACGGGCGAGCAATGATCTCGCCAAGGAGCATGTAATGGGTTCGGAGCCAAAAACGGTTGACCTGTTCGTCATTGGCGGAGGCATTAATGGCGCCGGCATAGCGCGCGATGCTGCGGGGCGCGGTCTTTCGGTGGTGCTTTGCGAAAAGGACGATCTTGCCGAGGGCACGTCCTCGCGGTCCGGCAAGCTGGTTCATGGCGGGCTGCGCTATCTGGAATATTACGAATTCCGGCTGGTGCGCGAGGCGCTGATCGAGCGTGAGGTGCTGCTCAGGGCGGCGCCGCACATCATCTGGCCGATGCGCTTCGTGCTTCCGCACAGCCCGCAGGATCGGCCGGCCTGGCTCGTGCGCCTGGGCCTTTTCCTCTACGACCACCTTGGCGGCCGCAAACGGCTTCCGGGTACGCGCACGCTCGACCTTCGACGCGATCCGGAAGGCTTGCCGTTGCTGGATCAATATACGCGCGGTTTCGAATATTCCGACTGCTGGGTTGATGATGCGCGCCTGGTGGTGCTCAACGCCCTGGACGCGGCCGAAAGGGGAGCAGAGGTGCTGACGCGTTCGCCGGCCATCTCAGCGCAGCGAGAGAGCGGCGCCTGGACCGTGGCAACCCGGAACAGCTTGACAGGCGAGACGCGTACCTTCCGCGCCCGCTGTCTTGTCAACGCGGCAGGCCCCTGGGTGTCCGATGTTATCGGCCGTGTTGCCGGATCGAGTTCGACACGTAGCGTGCGCTTGGTCAAGGGCAGTCATATCATCGTTCCCAAGTTCTGGCAGGGAGCGAATGCCTATCTTGTTCAGAACCATGACCGGCGCGTGATCTTCATCAATCCCTATGAGGGCGACAAGGCGCTGATCGGCACCACGGATATTGCCTATGAAGGGCGGCCGGAGGATGTGGCGATCGATGAAGGCGAAATCGAATATCTGATTTCGGCCGTGAACCGCTATTTCAAGGAAAAGCTGCGCCGCCAGGATGTGTTGCACGCGTTCTCGGGCGTGCGGCCATTGTTCGACGACGGCAAGGGCAATCCGTCTGCCGTGACGCGCGACTATGTATTCGATCTGGATGAGACAGGGGGCGCGCCGTTGCTCAATGTCTTTGGCGGCAAGATCACTACCTTTCGCGAACTGGCCGAGCGTGGCCTGCACCGGTTGCAGCACGTTTTCCCGCGCATGGGCAAAGACTGGACGGAAAGCGCGCCGCTGCCCGGCGGCGACATGCCGGACGCTGACTATGAAACTTTCGCCAATAGCCTGCGCGAGGCCTGGCCGTGGATGCCACGCGCACTTGTCCATCACTATGGCAGACTGTACGGCACCCGTGCGCGCCACCTTGTAGGGACGGCTACCGATCTTGACGGCCTGGGCCGGCACCATGGCGGGCTGCTCTATGAAGCGGAAGTCCGCTATCTCGTGGCAAACGAATGGGCCCGCACGGCTGATGACATATTGCTGCGCCGAACCAAGCATTACCTGCATCTGACCGAGGCGGAGCGAAATGCCTTCGCGGCATGGTTCGAGGCGCAATACTCGACATATTCCGCATGAAGATGGTCCTGTCCGGCTCCAAAGGGCCGGCGCGCTTGAGAGGCAAGAATGGCGCTTACGCTTTCCCTTAACACCAATCCGCTGGTCAACCGTTTCGCCGAGCCCGACGACCTGATTGAAACGGTCGCGCGGGACTTGCGCATTCGCGACCTGCAGCTCACGCACGAATTCATCAATCCGAGCTGGCCCGCTCCGGTCGTGCGTCGGCTTACACGCCAGATGTCGGCGGCGCTCTGGCGCACCGGCGTGCGCGTCACCTCCGGCATGACTGGCCCTTATGGGCGCCTCAACCATTTCGGCCACCCAGACCGCGACGTGCGCCGCTACTATGTGGACTGGTTCAAGACCTTTGCCGACACAATCGGCGAGCTTGGCGGCTCGTCCGTCGGCACGCAATTCGCCATCTTCACCTACAAGGACTTCGACGACCCTGTCCGGCGCGAGGAATTGATCCGTATTGCCATCGACTGCTGGGCGGAAGTAGCGGAGCACGCCAGGGACGCCGGCCTGCGCTTCCTGTTCTGGGAGCCGATGAGCATCGGACGCGAGTTCGGCGAAACCATCGCCGAGTGCATGAAGCTGCAGGAGCGGCTGACGGCCGCCAACATGGCGGTGCCCATGTGGATGATGGCTGACATCGACCATGGGGACATCACCAGCGACAATCCGGACGACTACGACCCCTATGCGTGGGCGCGGGCGGTGCCGAAGGTTTCTCCCATCATCCACATCAAGCAGAGCCTCATGGACAAGGGCGGCCACCGCCCCTTCACTGCCGAATTCAACGCCAAGGGTCGCATCCAGCCAGAGCCGCTGCTGAAGGCCTTTGCCGAAGGCGGTGCGAAGGACAATGAGATCTGCCTGGAACTCTCCTTCAAGGAGCGCGAGCCGAACGACCGCCAGGTCATCTCCGGGATTGCGGAAAGCGTTGCATTCTGGGCGCCGCATATTGAAACTGGGGCCCAGGATCTGAAGGTCTGAGCAGGGAATGCGGGCCGGGGGGAGGTATCGTTATGCTGAAGCCGGGTAATGAGGTTGACGCGGAGGAATCCCTGTCGATCCGGGCGGCCTGGCTTCATTATGCCGGTGGGCTTACGCAGGCGGCGGTAGCAAAGCGGCTCGGCATACCCTCGGTCAAGGCACACCGGCTCATTGCGAAGGCCGTGGCGAAAGGTGCGGTAAAAGTCACGATCGACGGCGAGATCGTGGAATGCGTGGCGCTGGAGAACCGGCTGTGCTCACGTTTCGATCTCGACTACTGCGAAGTTGCTCCGGATCTTGGCGAAGAGGGCCTGCCGTTACGCGCGCTGAGCCTGGCGGGCGCGGGCTTTCTGCGCCGCGAGATCGAGCGTGGCGAGGACAGCGTAATAGGGCTGGGGCACGGTCGAACGCTGGCGGCGACGATCCGGCAATTGCCCCGTTTCGACGCGAGCAAGGTCCGCTTCGTTTCCCTGCTGGGGGGGCTGACGCGAAACTATGCCGCCAACCCGCATGACGTGATCCATCGTGTGGCCCAAAAGACGGGGGCGCAGGCCTATGTGATGCCGGTGCCCTTCTTTGCCAATTCGGTGGAGGATCGCGAGGTACTTCTGGCGCAACGAGGTGTCCGAGAGGTGTTCGAGCTTTCCGCCCGCGCGACCCTGAAATTCGTCGGGATCGGCACTGTGGATGTCGGGGCGCAACTGGTGGCAACCGGCATGATAGAGCCGCGCGAGATTGCCGAGATCACCGCCGTGGGCGGTGTCGGCGAAATGCTCGGGCATTTCTTCGATGCGCAGGGGCGCGTGCTGGAGACGACGCTCACGGCGCGCACTCTGGCGGTGGATCTTGGCAGTGGTCAGCCCGAAGGCCGTATTGTTGCGATTGCCGGTGGCGCTGAAAAGGTGGATGCGATCCGCGCCGTTCTGCTTAGCGGGCGGCTGAAGGGCCTTATCACCGACGAGATTACCGCCCGCGCCCTGGCAGGCTGACCGGGCGAGGCCGTCTGGTATCGGCCAGCAGCGTCGGCCGACCACTTGCGCCGACGGCCAGGTGTACTGCCTTCCGATGAGGCTTATCCTGTCAGTTCCGCAAGGAGAGGGGCTGCGGCATCCCGTTCATTCAATATGGGGCGGCCATCGGACGGCCAGTCGATCTTCAGCCAAGGGTCATCCCAGCGCAGTGTCCGCTCGCTCGCCGCATCATAGCGGTTGGTGGTCTTGTAAAGGAACTCCGTGCCATCGGCCAATGCGAGAAAGCCGTGGGCGAAGCCTTCGGGAATCCAAAGCTGGCGTCGATTTTCGGCCGACAGGATTTCCCCGACCCATTGCCCGAAGCTTGACGAGGCCGGGCGAATGTCCACCGCAACGTCGAAGACCGCTCCGCGCACCACGCGAACCAGCTTGCCCTGTTCGAATGGTGGAAGCTGGTAGTGCAGCCCCCGCAGGACGCCTTTGCGTGACACGGAATGATTATCCTGAACAAACTGGCGCTTCAGGCCGGTCGCGGCCTCGAACAGGGCCGCATTGAAGCTTTCGAAGAACATGCCCCGGTCGTCCGAGAAGACGCGAGGCTCAAGCAACAGCACGTCGGGGATGGCAAGTCGCGAGGCTTTCAAGTGACCAGGGCCTCATCGGGCAGGCTGAGCAGGTAGCGGCCATAGCCGCTCTTGGCGAGAGGTGCTGCGAGCGAAATCAGTCGTTCGGTGGAGATCCAGCCATTGCGCCAGGCAATCTCTTCCGGGCACGCAATCTTCTGCCCCTGTCGCTTCTCCACGGTCGCTATGAACTGGCCGGCCTCCAGGAGGGAATCATGCGTCCCGGTGTCGAGCCAGGCATAGCCGCGCCCCATCAATTCCACCTTGAGGTTCTCCTGCTTGAGATAGAGCCGGTTGAGATCGGTTATTTCCAATTCGCCGCGCTGGGAAGGGCGCAGGGATTTTGCCAGGCGAACGACTTCCCGATCATAGAAATAAAGGCCAGTGACTGCGAAATTGGACTTGGGTTCGGCAGGCTTTTCCTCGATGGAGAGCACATTGCCCCTTCGGTCGAACTCGGCGACGCCGTAACGCTGAGGGTCGTTGACGTGATAGGCGAAGACGGTGGCTCCCAGCGTACGCTCGTTCGCCTTCCGCAGCAGGGCCTGTAGCTGGTGGCCGAAGAACAGGTTGTCGCCGAGCACCAGTGCGACCGGGTCGCCGTCAATAAAGCTTTCGCCGATGAGAAACGCCTGGGCCAGACCATCCGGGCTTGGCTGGACGGCATAGTCGATGGACAAGCCCCATTGTGCGCCGTCATCGAGCAGGTGCTGGAAACGGGGGGTGTCCAAGGGGGTCGATATCACCAGTATTTCCCGGATCCCGGCCAGCATCAGGGTGCTGAGCGGATAATAGATCATTGGCTTGTCGTAGATGGGGAGCAACTGCTTGGACACGGCGCGCGTGGCCGGCCAGAAGCGGGTGCCGGAACCTCCGGCGAGGATGATGC
>QGUU01000134.1 GCA_003242525.1 Pseudomonadota bacterium
CCGCTCCATCCATCATCATTTTCACGACGCTATCCGGGCTGGGCTACGGGCTGGCTGCGGTACTGGGTATCGGGCTGCTTGATGCGGCTGCCATGGCGACAAAAGTGGCCTGGGTCATTGCGCTGGCGCTTATAGCAGGCGGTCTGGTCTCCTCCACGCTCCATCTGGGCAATCCGCAGCGTGCCTGGCGGGCGTTTTCGCAATGGCGCTCAAGCTGGCTCTCGCGCGAGGGAGTCATGGCAGTCGTCACTTTCGTGCCTCTGACGGTTTCGGCATGGTTGTGTGTGATAGAAGGGCGTTATCTGCCTTTCCCGGGCCTGATCGGATCGGCTTTGTGTGTGGGAACCGTTTTCTGCACGGCCATGATTTATGCCTCGCTGAAATCGGTCCAGGCGTGGGCGACCCCGCTCACGCCGCTCTGCTACCTGCTTTTTTCGCTTGGCAGCGGGATGGTGGCTGCGACCTTCTTCGCCTGCCTGGGAGCAGGCTACGGGTCCGCTCTGGCAATAGCCAGCGTGCTGTTGCTCGCTGCAGCCTGGACGGCAAAATGGTCCTGGCGTCGCAATATGCTCCGGATGCGCCCTCTTTCCACGCCGGAAACGGCCACCGGCCTGGGCGGTCTGGGGCATGTCCGCCTGCTGGAGCGGCCGCACATGACGGAAAATTATCTCACCCGCGAAATGGGCTTCAAGGTTGCTCGCAAGCATGCGGCGAAGCTTTGGAAGCTGGCGGTACTCGTCGGGGCGGTTCTGCCCACCGCCCTGCTGCTTTTGTTGCTGGTCGTGAATTGGCAAGCCGGCTGGTCGGACGCCCTTGTCGCCGGGCTCGCCTTGCTGGCCTGCATGGCAGGCGTTTTCGTCGAGCGCTGGCTGTTTTTCGCGCAGGCGCGCCACGCGGTGATGAACTACTACGGCGGTTGAGGGTTCTATTCCAGGACCGGGGCATCAGCCGGCGCGCCGCCGCGCAACGGCTTCTCCGGCATCAGCGCGAGCATGAGGAAGGAGCACAGGATCATGGCTGCGGCGGCAAGGAAGATTATCGTGAAGGGGGTCGCCGATTCGATCGTCTCAGCCACCGCAGCCGAGCCTTCGCCTGCCAGCGGCAGGCCATAGCCGAGCGCCACGGCGCCTAGCGCCGCCACGCCGAGAGCAGCCCCCAGCGAGCGCAGGAAGGTGAGGACGCCTGTTGCGACGCCGAGATGCGCACGGTCGACCGCGTTCTGGACCGAGACGGTCGAAACCGGGAAGGTCGTACCGCTCCCGAAGCCGATCAGCGCCGTCAGCGCTTCGATAAGCAGAAGCGACCTGCTGCCGGCGACCAGAGCCAGCGCGACGAGACAAATGCCCGCAAAAGCAGTGCCATATAGTGCTATGCGCTTGTAATGGGCAAAGCGGGGGATCAGGCGGCCGCTCGTGGTGGCGCCGGCCACCGTGCCAAGCATCAGTCCCAGCAGTGCGATGCCGGACTCTCCGGCGGTAAGGCCGAGCCAGGACTGCAGATAGACGGGCAGGTAGACGGTGAGGCCCACATTCGACGCCTGCAGCATGAACACCGCCAGTGCACCGGTAAGCACGATACGATTGGCAAGAACCTCTATGCCTATGAGGGGCTCCGCGGCCATCATGAGTCTGAGGGTAAAGGCGGCGGTCAGGACGGCAAAGCCCGCCAGCAACCCCAGGATTTCCGGCGAAGTCCAGGCGTAGGCGCTTCCGCCCCAGTTGAGAGCCAGCAGCAGCAGCCCCGTTGCCGCGATCAGCAAAAGCGCGCCCCAGCCGTCTATAGTGTGCCGGCGGGCGGCAGGCGGCAGCTTTTTCAGAGGCGTATTGATGATAGCCATGGCAAACAGGCCGAGCGGCAGGTTTATCCAGAAGATGAGCGACCAGTGCATGTGCTCGGCAAAGGCGCCGCCCAGCAGCGGTCCGGCCACGCTGGCTACCGCCCAGGTGCCGGAAATCCATGCGGCATAGCGGGCACGCTCCCTTGGCGGCACGAGGTCGCCAATCACCGTTTGGGACATGGCAAACAGCCCACCCCCGCCGAGGCCCTGTACGGCCCGGCCCGCTATGAGCGCCAGCATGTTGGGTGCCAGCGCGCTGATGATGGAACCTGCAAGGAAAATCAAGATTGCTGCATGGATCGTAACGCGGCGACCGTGGATGTCGGAGATCTTGCCGTAAAGGGGAGCGATCGCCGTCGCCGTCAGCAGGTAGCCGGTCACGATCCAGGGAAGATAGTGCGCGTCTCCGAGTGATGCCCCGATGGTCGGCATGGCGGGCGCGACAATGGTCTGGTCCAGCGCGGCGAGCAACATGGACAGAAGGACGCCGGCGATGATGACGTTCTTCTCCCGGTCCGAGAGAGCAGGTGCGGCTGCGCTTGGCGCTGCCTTGCGGTTGGCGGTCTGGTCCATCGACATATCCATCTCGGCCCGACGCGCATGCCGGCCTGCCACGGGTGCCGGCAGGGACGGACTATCCCGGGTCTGGCTGGGGCCTCGCTGGATTGAGGGTTCGGATTCCTGCGGGGATCGCCGGATTGCCAACCCGCACACGTCTCCGAGAACAGCGGCGCTGCACCTAGCAGATGGGGTAAGCAATGTCGAGGCGAAGACCGCTCCCGCCGCAATTCGTGAACGGGCTGGGGGCGGTATCCATACCGTCAACCCCGAGAACGGCGGCTTTCGATGGTTTCCAGCCGATATTTGAGCAGCCGCAGGATGCGGCTTTCGAAATTGATGCGCTCGACCCTGTCGAACCTCACCTGGGCCTTTTCGTGCCTGGCGAGCATCCGCACGGTCATCTCCTTGGCCTTGGCGGCGGCCTGCTCGCAGTCTGCAAAAGACCAGGTAGCCTTCAGCGCGTCTTCCAGTTCGCGAGCGTGATTCTTGGCAATCTCCACGTGGCGATCCTCATGTCGCTTGATGTCGGCAAACAGCGTGTCCCAGAAGAGGCGGACCTCGGCATCGGCATGCCGGCGCTGGCGCCAGAGAGGCAGGATGACCTTCGCTTTCACGGTCACGACCGCCGAGTCGATCCTGCACGAGCCCAGCTTTTCCGCGTATCCGATCCGCGTCGAAAACGACATCTGCGTCGCTCCGGGATGGCGAAGGCCGGTTGTCTTTACTTCCGGTCCGCGTTTGGCAAGTTGCGTCTCGATTTCGTCGAGGGTCTTCCCGCCAATGCGGTAGTAGGAATAGGTCTTGACGACATTGGCTGCGCTAGCCGGACCGATCGTTCCGACGGCGAGCAGGGCAGACAGGACAAGTCGCTTCATTTTGTTGCCTCCGCCCGCACCTTGCGTTACGGCCTCTCGCGGCGCAACGGAAATCCAGTAGCGCAGGACAGGCCGACGATGACGATTAGATGGAATCTGGCGCATGGGCGCCATCTCGACCTCGGCGACAAGGCCGTGGTGATGGGGATTCTCAACGTTACGCCGGATTCCTTTTCGGATGGCGGTCTGTTCGAAGCACCCGAGCGTGCCCTCGCCCAGGCCAGCCGCATGGTGACGGAGGGGGCGGCAATCGTGGACGTGGGAGGCGAATCGACCCGTCCAAATGCCCAGCCAATCTCGGCGGAAGAGGAGCAGCAACGGGTTCTGCCGGTGATTGAAGAACTGGCCCGCCGCGGCGAGGCCCTTATATCGATCGATACATTTCGAGCCGAGACGGCAAGGCTGGCGGTCGAGGCGGGCGCCCATATCGTCAATGACGTCTGGGGGCTGCAGCGGGAGCCCGATATCGCAAGGGTAGCCGCACAGACCGGAGCGGGGCTGGTCATCATGCATACCGGCCGCGGCCGTGAGAAATTGCCGGATGTTATCGAAGATCAGGTCGCCTTCCTGAAGAAGTCGCTGAATATCGCACGCGAAGCAGGGGTGGGTGACGACCAGATCGTGCTCGATCCCGGTTTCGGCTTTGCCAAGGAGACCCCGGAAGAGAATCTCGAACTGATGGCGCGGTTCAATGAACTTCACGCACTGGGGTTTCCGCTGATGGCGGGAACCTCGCGCAAGCGTTTCATCGGGGCCGCGACCGGCAGGGAGGCGCCTGACCGCGACGTCGGCACAGCGGCGACCAGCGTGATCCTGCGGCTGAAGGGAGCGCAGCTATTTCGCGTCCACGATGTCGCAATCAACGTGGATGCGCTGGCCATGACCGATGCTATGCTTGCCTGCAAGACGGCCAAGCGGATATCCGATTGATGTATACCATTCGCATGAAGAACTGCGCGTTCTTCGCCCGGCATGGCGTGCTGGACGAAGAAGAGACGCTTGGCCAGCGCTTTTACGTCGACGCCAACCTGACCGTGGAGCCAGACCGGCCGCTATCGGAGGACTCCATTACGGCGACCGTGGATTATGGCGTCGCCTTCGATGTCATCGAAAAGATCGTGACCGGCAAGAGGCGCTTCCTCATCGAGGCGCTGGCGCTGGAAGTGGGAAAAGCCCTGGCCACGCGTTTCCCCCAGATCAAGCGGGCGGAAATCACTATCCGCAAGCCGAACGCACCGGTTCGCGGCGTACTCGATCATGTCGAGGTCACCGTGGTCTGGCCCCAGCCATGAAAGGCTCGGAGGTTTTTCTCAGCCTTGGCGGCAATCTCGGAGAGCCGGCAAAATCCATGGGCGCGGCGCTGCGCATGCTGGATGCGGACAATGCCGTCAACGTCCTCTCGGTGTCATCGCTCTATCGGACGCCGCCCTGGGGGAAGGTTGACCAGCCGGATTTCCTGAACGCTGCGGCCCGGCTTGTCACCGACCTAGCCCCGCGCGGTCTCCTGGAACTCTGCCTGGAGATAGAGCGCCAGCTGAAGCGGATTCGGGGTGAGCGCTGGGGGCCGCGGCTTATCGACATCGATATCCTGACCTTCGGCAGGCTCACGATCCGCGAGCCGGGCCTGGAAGTACCGCATCCGCGCATCTCCGAGCGGGCTTTCGTGCTGGCACCGCTGGCGGAAATTGCGCCGGAATTCGCCCTTGGTGGCGCGACAGTAACCGAACTGCTCGCCTCGATCGATACGACGGGGATCGAACGACTGGCCGGCGGCCAAGACTGGTGGAAAGGCTGAATGGGATAATCAGCCGGCGAAACCGCCGCCATCAAGAAATGCCTGTTCCTCCGCCGTCATTTGTCGACCCAGTGCCGGATTGCGGTGAGGGAAGCGTCCGAACCGGGCAATGATGTCGCGATGCTCGATGGCCCAGGGAAGGGCCGGCGGGCAGTTGGCCGTGAACAGCGCAACCGAGCGTTCCTGGTCTTCCATGCTCTCGGAATGTTCGAAGGGAAGATAGATGAAGGCGCGCAGCATTTCTTCCAGTTCCATGTCGTGACCGGCGGCGATTGCCTTGTCTGCGAAATGACGGGCGAGCGGATCGGTGGCGAACATGTGTGCGGTGCCTCGGAAACAGTTGCGGGGGAACTGGTCGAGCAGGATGAGTAGCGCCAGCGATCCTTCCGCGTAACTGGACCATGCATCGAGTTCCCGCCGCGCCGCCGCATAATGCAGATCGAGGAAGCGACAACGAAACTCCTCGTCGAAAACGGAATCCTTCGTGAACCAGGCCTCGGCACCGGCATTGCGCCAGAAAGACGTGACGCCAAGGGCTCGCTCGTCCGGTATTGTCATGGCTTACTCCTGCTGTGTGTTCAGCACGCTGGCCGTTTCTTCGCTAAGCGCCTGTCCGGGCCGGCGAGGCTCGGCCACAGGTGCCGGCACGGGGGTGTCCATATTGCCCTGGAAGTAGAGGCGGCCGTCCTGAATGTTGCCGGCGAGTTGAAGCGCGAAGCGGGCCCCGTCGCGCCGTCGCACATCCTCCACTATCTCGGCCACTTCGTCCGGGTCTACGCCCAAGGCTTCGAGCGCTGAACCGCCAAAAACCAGAGCCGACTCGAGGGTTTCGCGCAACTGGTAATCCACGCCGCTACGCACGAGCTGCAGCGAGGTGCCGCGATCGAAGGCGCGGGCAAACAGCAGCGCCTGTGGGAATTCCGCCTTGACCAGTTGGGCGATGCGCACCGCCACGTCGCCCTTGTCGACACAGATCAGAACGGCGCGCGCGCTGCCCGCCCCAGCCGCATGCAATATGTCCAGCCTCGTACCGTCGCCATAATAGACCTTGAATCCAAAGCGCGCCGCAGCCTGGATCATCTCTACGTCATTGTCGATGATCGACACGTCGATTCCGCGCAAAAGCAGGGGTTGGGAGACTATCTGTCCGAAACGGCCAAAACCGACCATCAAGACCGATCCTGTTAGTCCGTTGGCCACTTCGACGCCATCAAGTGATTGTTCGTCTCGCCCGGTCATGCTGCGCAACACCACAATTGCCAGGGGAGTGAGCACCATCGAGATAATGACGATCGATGTCAGCATTGCATTGGATTGGGCATCGATGATGCCCACCGTCGCGGCCGAAGCGTAAAGTACAAAGGCAAATTCGCCGCCCTGCGCCATCAGCACGGCGCGGTCGAGGGCAGAGCGATGTGGCGTGCCAAGGAACCGCGCGACGCCATAAATGCCAAGTGCCTTCACGACCATATATGCAACGACATACCCGGCGATCAGCCGCCAGCTTTCCGCAACGACGGAAAGGTCCAGCGACATGCCCACGGCGAGGAAGAACAGCCCAAGCAGAACACCGCGGAAGGGCTCGATATCGGCCTCAAGCTGGTGGCGGAAAGTCGATTCCGACAGCATGACGCCGGCCAGGAATGCGCCCATCGCCATGGAAAGGCCCGAAAGCTGCATGGCCAATGCAGATCCTAGCACAATCAGAAGGGCAGCGGCCGTCATCACTTCGCGGGCACGTGCGTCTGCCAGGATGCGGAACAGCGGATTGAGCAGGTAACGCCCGGCCACCACGAGCCCGACGAT
>QGUU01000135.1 GCA_003242525.1 Pseudomonadota bacterium
TAAGAAACCGCCCAACCGGCCCCCCGTCGGGATACCCGGGGCCTTTGGGCCCAACTCGCCAGGGTCAATGCGGCAGTCAACGCCGCTGTCCAGCCGATGAACGACATCGACATATACGGCAAGGACGAAGTCTGGACCTATCCGGCTCAGGGCGTCGGCGACTGCGAGGACTACGTGCTGGAGAAGCGGCGCCGGCTGCATCGCCTCGGTGTTTCCTTGTCCAACCTGCTCATCACCGTGGTCCGCAAGCCGGATGGTGAGGGACATGCCGTGCTCACCGTGCGCACAAGCAATGGTGACTTCATCCTCGACAACCTGACCGACAAGGTGCGTCCCTGGGACGAAACCGGCTATCGTTTCCTGAAGCGCCAGGCGACAGATCATACGGGACGCTGGGTTTCCATCCGGGATGACCAGACGGTCCTGGTGGGTTCGGTACAATAGGCCTCCACATTCGTGGCATGGCAGGTCGCCGCCGGCCGCACCGATGCCCCCTTGCCTAACGCCCGACCATCGTCCATAAGCCGCCCGTCCGAAATTTCGCCGCGCGCGAAACGGCCCTCCACAAGCCAAGGAAACATGAAATGAGCAATTCCAAAGCGGCGTTCAGGCAGCTCGTCTTTTCGGGCGTCCAGCCCACCGGAAACCTTCATCTCGGCAATTATCTCGGTGCTATCCGGAAGTTCGTCGCACTCCAGGAAAGCTTCGACTGCATCTATTGCGTGGTTGACCTGCATTCGTTGACGGCCACTCTCGTCCATGACGACCTTGCCGACCAGACCCGCCAGATCACGGCCGCCTACCTGGCCTCGGGCATCGATCCGAAGAAACATATCGTCTTCAATCAGAGCCGGGTTCCGCAGCATGCCGAACTGACTTGGATCTTCAACTGCGTGGCGCGCATGGGCTGGTTGAATCGCATGACGCAGTTCAAGGAGAAGGCCGGCAAGGACCGCGAGAACGCCTCGGTCGGCCTGTTCGACTATCCCAGCCTGATGGCTGCTGACATCCTTGTTTATCGCGCCACTCACGTTCCCGTGGGAGATGACCAGAAGCAGCATCTCGAGCTGACCCGGGATATCGCCCAGAAGTTCAACAATGACTTCTCCGATCGCATTGCGGCATTGGGTGTGGGCGTGGAAATGAAGGTGGGCGACGAAACGGTGAACGGCTTTTTCCCGATGACCGAGCCGATCATCGGCGGGCCCGCCGCGCGGATCATGAGCCTGCGGGACGGGTCCAAGAAAATGTCGAAATCCGATCCGTCGGATCTTTCGCGCATCAATCTGACCGACGATGCCGACGCCATCGCCAAAAAGATTAGGAAGGCCAAGACCGACCCCGAGCCGCTGCCGAGCGAGGAGGCGGGATTGGAAGGCCGTCCCGAGGCCCGCAATCTGGTCGGCATCTATGCGGGGCTGGCCGACATCTCCAAGCAGGAGGTGCTGAACGAATTTGGCGGCCGCCAGTTCTCGGTCTTCAAGCCGGCTTTAGCCGAACTGGCGGTTGAGAAGCTTGCGCCGATTGCCGCGGAGATGCGTCGCATCTCTGCCGATCACGCCTATGTCGATGCGGTGCTGAAGGATGGCGGTGAGCGCGCCTGCGTTATCGCCGAAGCCACGATGAAGACCGTTCGAGACATTGTGGGATTCTTGCAGGATTGACCTTGCTGGCCCCGGATCTGGAAAGCGATGCTTGCCGCCCGGGGCCGCGGGTGGCAGATTGCGCCGGCATGCAACATCGGAGAGGCAATGGTTTCCAAGCGCCTTAGCCGTCAGACTGGTCATCGCCGGAAATTCCTGGCGATCGTGGACGGCACTCCCGAATGCGAACGAGCGGTGGCCTATGCTTCGAGGCGCGCGCAGAAGACCGGGGGAGTCCTGGTGCTTCTGTATGTCATCGAGCCGGACGACTTCCAGCATTGGCTGGGTGTCGAGAAGATCATGCGTGAGGAAGCCATGGCCAATGCGCGCGGCGCGCTTGACGCGCATGCGAGCAAGATCCGCCAGGAACTCGGAATTGAGCCGGAACTTGTTGTGCGCGAGGGCAAGCCGGTCGAAGAAATCCATGGGCTGATCGAGGAAGATCAGGACATCGCCATATTGGTTCTCGGGGCGAGTGCCGGCAAGGAAGGACCGGGTCCGCTCGTCGCAGCAATCGCAGGCAAGGGTGCGGCCTTCCCGATTCCCGTTACGGTCGTTCCCCACAATCTTTCAATTGAAGATCTGGAAAACCTCGCCTGAAGATCCGAAATGTGGTGAGACGGCTTTTGCTTGAATGGCTCGTCATTTGAGCCTACTTAGAATTATTCCAAACTGAATGCCCGGCAAGGGCGCGGAGACGTTCATGTTTATCCAGACCGAGTCGACCCCCAACCCGGCTACGCTGAAATTCCTTCCCGGCAGGGAGGTTCTTCTGGAAGGTACTGCCGATTTCCGCGATGCGGCGAGTGCTGCCGAGGCCTCGCCGCTGGCCGCGCGCCTGTTCACCATTCCCGGCGTGACCGGTGTCTTCTTCGGCTACGACTTCATCACCGTAACCAAGGATGGTCCGGAGTGGCAGCACCTGAAGCCGGCGATCCTCGGCGCCATCATGGAGCATTTCATGTCAGGTCAGCCCGTAATGTCGGGCTCGGCGAATATGGAGCAGGGTGAAGACGGCGAGGAATTTTACGACAAGGCCGACGAGGAGATCGTCCTCACCATCAAGGAGCTGCTCGACACGCGGGTGCGGCCGGCAGTTGCCCAGGATGGCGGCGATATCACCTTCCGTGGTTATGAGAACGGCGTCGTGTTTCTGCACATGAAGGGCGCCTGCGCCGGTTGCCCGTCTTCGACGGCTACGTTGAAACACGGCATCCAGAATCTGCTTCGCCATTTCGTGCCCGAAGTGCAGCAGGTTGAGCAGGTCGCTTAGCGGCCCTTCCTCCCTTCCCATAAGGACAAAAAACCGGGCCTTTCGGGCCCGGTTTTCTGTTGGGACGTCCGTTGTTGCCGAGACGGTCCGCGTACGAAACTTGAGTGCCTTGGCCGTGAAGAAGGTTCACGTGGCCGGATTTCCTATTTGACGATCACCTTTGCCCCGACCTGAACGCGGTCGTACAGGTCGATGATGTCCTGGTTCATAAGACGGATGCAGCCCGATGACATTGCGTGTCCGATCGAGTTCCATTCCGGGCTGCCATGCAGGCGGTAGCCGGAATCCCCGCCCTTGTTGAACAGATAGAGGGCGCGCGCGCCGAGGGGGTTGTTCAGCCCGGGCGGCATGCCATTGCGCCACTTGGCGAGTTCGGGCTGGCGCTTGATCATTGCCGCTGGTGGCGTCCAGGTCGGCCATTCGCGCTTCATGGCGATGCGGGCCGTGCCCTGCCACTCGAAACCTTCGCGGCCAACGCCGATGCCGTAGCGCATGGCCTCGCCATCACCCAGGACAAGGTAAAGGAACTTTTCCTTGGTATCGACGATCACCGTGCCGGGCTTTTCTTTCGTCTCATATCGCACGATCTGGCGGTGATACTTGCGCGGCACCTTGCTTATGGGGATGCGCGGCAACTGATAGCCAGCATCGACGCGCGGCCCGTAATCGTCGGAAAAGATGCGCATTGGTCCGACAGTGCTGCACCCAGCCAATGCCGTGGCCAGCATCGCAGCAAGAAGAAGTTTCTGCATGCGCATGATAATGTCCGTGTCCCGCCTCAGTCGCCGGCAGTTGGCCCGCCTTGTGATCCATTCATGCGGGCCTTTGCCAGGCTTGCCAAGCGGGTGATGAGGGGTAAGACACGTCTAACGTGCAGGTCAGCAACAGACTATTGCATTTTTGCAACATCAATTCACGGGGCCGAGAGCGATTTCAAGGTCGGGCCTCGCGGGCAATCGCTGGCGGGGAGGTTCAAACCGTGAACAAAATCGTCCATACTGGACTCATGCCCATAGTTTATCCGATTCTGAAGAACCCTCTCATGGACGGCCGCCAGTCCGACCGCGCGATGCTGGTCCGGCGAGGCGTTCAGCGCCTGCTGACGAGCATGGGAGCGCATGTTCTGCCGGAGCTTTCGTTGGCCACAGGCCGGCGGGCCGATCTCGTTGCCTTGACCCGTAGCGGCGACATCTGGATTATCGAGATTAAATCGTCGGTGGAGGATTTTCGGGTGGACCGCAAATGGCCCGAATACAGGCTGCATTCGGATCGGTTCTTCTTTGCGACGCATCCCGAGGTGCCGGCTGAAATCTTTCCGGAAGAATGCGGGTTCATCCTGTCGGATGGCTACGGTGCGGAGATTCTCCGGGAGGCACCTGAACATCGCATGGCAGCGGCAACGCGCAGGGCCGTGACCATGCGCTTCGCCCGGGCGGGTGCGGCAAGACTCCTTGCCGCCGAACTGGCGGGCGTTGACGTTCCCATTATAGACGGCGAAAGCGAATAGCTCACGAGGTCGGGCAGGGGGCAGCGAGACCCGGCGGCAGGGCGGTTATTGCCCCTGCAGGTTTGTCGTGCTCCCTTGTTGCAAGGAGCGCGTACCTGTCAGCGTGGCGCGCGCTTGGCCAGAATGCGTTGCAGCGTGCGGCGATGCATGTTGAGCCGCCTTGCCGTTTCGGAGACGTTGCGGTCGCACATTTCATAGACCCGCTGAATATGCTCCCAACGCACGCGATCGGCTGACATCGGATTTTCCGGCGGGGCGGCGCGCTCGTCGGCGCTGCGGGTCAGTGCGGCGAAGATGTCGTCGGCGTCGGCCGGCTTCGACAGGTAGTCCACGGCGCCAAGCTTCACCGCCGTCACGGCGGTAGCGATGTTGCCGTAGCCGGTGAGAATGATGGTGCGGGCGTCCTCGCGCTTGTCGCGGATGGCCGCGACCACATCAAGGCCGTTTCCGTCAGCCAGCCGCATATCGATTACCGCATAGGCGGGCGGATGCGCGCGCGCCTTGCCGACTGCTTCCTCTACGCTTTCGGCCGTGTCGACCTTGAAGCCGCGGGCCTCCATAGCGCGTGCCAGTCGCGTCAGGAAGGGCCGGTCGTCGTCGACGATCAAAAGCGAGGTGTCCTCGCCCTTCACCATTGCGCCGTTGCCTTCTTCGCCAGTCATGGGTTCCGCGTCCAATTGTCTCGTTTTACCCAATATAGTTGTTGTACGGCTCTGTCCAACTCCCCCGTCTCCGTGATCATGCAATGTCGAACATGCTGGCTTCCGCGGATTCGGGATTGATGAACATGGCGCGCGGCCATTCGATTTGAACCAACGCGCCCTTTCCGGGTTCGGTGGAGTTCCGGAAGTCGATAACGGCGCCGGAGCGTTCGATTAGGGTCTTGGCGATGAACAATCCCAGACCCAGCCCTCCGCCGCGCTCGGCGCCCGAGCGGGTGGACATGTAAGGCTCGCCGATGCGGTCGATGATTTCGCCTGGAAACCCCGGCCCATCGTCGACCACGGTAAGTCCGACGGTCTCGTCATTCCAGTACCAGGTGACCGTCACAGTGGAGCGGGCGAAATCCACCGCGTTCTCGACAAGGTTCCCTAGTCCGTAGATCACGCCGGGATTTCGATGTCCGACGGGCTCGGCGCCCCGGCAATTCCCCGCCTTCAAATGGATGGCGATACCGAAATCGCGATGCGGCGCCGTCACCTCCTCCACCAGGGAAGTGATCGGCAGCCGCGCCATATGCGCCTCGCCCGTGGAAGAAAGGCTGGTGAGCCGCTTGAGAATTTCACGGCAGCGCTCGCTTTGTGAGCGCAGCAGCGTCACATCGTCATGAAATTTGGAATCCTTGCCGAGACTCTTTTCCATCTCGCGCGCCACCAGCGATATGGTGGCAAGCGGCGTGCCGAGTTCGTGCGCGGCCGCGGCAGCCAGCCCGTCCAGCGCTGAAAGGTGCTGTTCGCGTTGCAGCACCAGCTCCGTGGCGGCAAGCGCATTTGCAAGCAGCCGCGCCTCCTGCGCAACGCGGAAGGCATAGATGGCGCTGAAGGCGATCGAGGAAAGAACGGCCAGCCAGATTCCAGCAATATAGGTAAATGGCATTTTGAGCGGCTCGCCAGCCGTCCACGGCAGTGGCAGATGTTGGAATGCCAGCAGCGTCGCCATGAGCATGACAAGCGCGCCGAGCATCGCCGTGTACCGTACAGGCAGGGAGGTTGCCGAAATGACGACTGGCACGCTCATCAGAAGCGAGAAGGGATTTGTCAGCCCTCCGGTCAGGTAGAGCAGGCCGCCAAGTTGAAGACTGTCGAATATGAGGATGCCCATCGCCGCCTGCGGGCTCAGCCGATGTGCGGCCGGGAAGCGGAATGCGAGCAGAAGGTTCAGCACGGCCGAAGCGCCGATCAGCGCGAAGCAAAGGTCGACCGGCATCGGGAATTCAAGCCAGTAGGCGACCGTGACCACCGTCACGCTCTGTCCAACGATCGCCAGCCAGCGCAGGCGGATCAAGGTATTGAGCCTCAGCCGCTGGCTCTGCTGCAGGTCTGGTGAGCTCTGGAGACTGATCATCGCCAAGTGTTTAGACTGGCTTTCGGGTAACTTCTAGGGTGCATGCGTTGGGGGGCGTCAGCCCCCTCGCGGCTTGGCGCGATGCGTCGGTGTGGCTTCGATCGGATTTTCCGGCCAGACATGCTTGGGGTAGCGCCCGCGCATGTCCGCGCGTACATCGGCCCAGGATCCGCGCCAGAACCCCGGCAAGTCCCGCGTCGTCTGGATGGGCCGGTGCGCCGGCGAGAGCAGCTCCAGCGTCAGCGGCACGGCTCCGCCGGCAATGGCCGGGTGTCGGTCCAGGCCGAACAACTCCTGGACGCGGATCGCCAGTACCGGCGCCTCATCGTCGTAGCGGATAGGAATAGGAGTCCGGAAGGGGTGTCTCTTACA
>QGUU01000618.1 GCA_003242525.1 Pseudomonadota bacterium
GTTCAAGAGCGAGCATTCGCGCCAACCGCTCCCGCAGAAGTGGCCGCGCCATGAGCAGCGCCTCCGCCGCGGCCGCCACATCAAGCATATGCCAGGCCAGAGGGTGATAGGCCGGATATTCGCTTCCCGAACAGGAAGTATCCGGCTGAGCCTTCCCCCAGTATTTCCCGATCCAGTCGTATTCCAAAGCTCGCATCCCGCAATCGTGCCGACCGGTGAAAGAAGCACTGCATAAAGGATAGCAAAATGGCAGAGAACAGGAACTTGACGATGCGGAAATGGAGTCTTCTTACGGCGCAACAATTATGCGTACAGGATGGCTTGACCGGCAGCGCATGATCCGGGTTCACCGACAAGCTCAGGATCAAGAAGACACAGGAGCCGAGAGTCCGATTCCGAAATTATGCGGGGCGATTTCATGGTTTTGGGGACGGGCGTGAAAAGCTGGAAATCCCTTGAATCGACGTACAAGGTTAATTTCGCGATATGGCTGAGTTTCGAGATTCAGAAGGCTGAACGGCACGCGGTTCGAGAGCGATCCGAGATTTGATTATCTGAAGCGAAGCTGGACACCCGCAATAACCGTGGTTTTCCTTGGCGCGATGACGTCGATTGCAGACCATGCGAGCAGATTGACAGCCTGAGGGACCGATAATCGTGCATTCTTGGCTGCCTACTGGCCATTTCCGGCCTCATCTGTGGCCGTTGGGCGGGCCTATCCTGTTGCGGCTTGTCGCTCGTGGTAGATCAGGCGGTCGAAGTTGTAGGCCAGATTGGCGAGCGTGAGTTTGGCCTGCGCCCTGGCAAGTCCGATGGTGCGGATGAACAGGCCGTAACGCCCCTTCTGATGGGCGAAGACATGCTCGACCCTGGCCCGGACCGCTGACCTGGCGGCATTGGCCTGCGACGTTCGCTCGGGCATGGGCTTGCCCTTGGGCTTGCGA
The DNA here is from genome assembly GCA_003242525.1 of Pseudomonadota bacterium. Lineage (GTDB taxonomy): Bacteria > Pseudomonadota > Alphaproteobacteria > Rhizobiales > Rhizobiaceae > Mesorhizobium. The sequence goes on from QGUU01000618.1 coordinate 945, forward strand.
CGATGGATGCGGCTTGTGAACATGTGCCGCGCCAGCCACGCCTCGTTTTTCCGGCTGCGATAGGCGCTGTCCGCCCAGACGTCGGAAGCGGTGTTGCCTGGGTCAACCACATGGCGCAGCTCGCGCCCGTCGCTGTGCGCCGCCGAGGTAACCTTGCCCTTGCGGATAAAGCCAAAGCGCCGGTCGATGCTGATATGGCTTTTGTAGCCGAACACTGGCGTCGCGATCTGCGGCAGTGGCGTTCCGTCAGGCCGGTAGCGGACCTTGCCACCAACCTTCACCGTCCAGCGTGCATCGACATCCTTCTGGTGCGCCTTGTTCGGCTTTCCGGGCCAGATCTGCCTTGCCGACTTGCCCGCCTTGACCGCTGCCTTCTCTTCCTCGGTATTGCGCTGCTTGGGCGCGGGAACCAGCGTGGCGTCCACAATCTGTCCGCCCATGGCGAGATAACCGCGTTCACGCAGTTGCTGCTCAAAGGCCTGCATCAATGCTTCGAGCGTGCCGCTTGTCGTCAGCCGGTTGCGATAGTGGCGGATGGTATTCTCATCCGGCATGGTGCCGCCCAGATCGAAGCCGAAGAAGCGCATCCACGAAAGCCGGTCGCGGATCATGAACTCCATCCGCGCATCGGACAAATTGTGCTGTGCCTGCACCACCAGAACCTTGAACATCGACACCGGATCGAACGGAGGCCTGCCGCCCTTCACGCCGTCGCTGTATCCCAGCCCCTTCACCAGCAGGGGACGGAAACGTTCGAAGTCTACCGCGTCTGCAAGCACCTCCAGCGGGTCGCCATCACGGCTCAGCCGCTCCAAATGTTCCGATAGCGAAAACAGGCTCGATGGGCGCATCAGCGAATATCCCCTCCCGGAGCTTAAACCACATCAAACTGGAAATGGGTGGGGTTTTTGGCGGGTGCCCATTTGGGG
>QGUU01000619.1 GCA_003242525.1 Pseudomonadota bacterium
ACACGGGCTATCCGCAGCGCGACTACGTACCGATTGCCAAGCGGTAAGCGCGCCGGCCTTCTACCTGGCCTGCCCGGCTCGCTTACCGCTTGGCAATCGGTACGTAGTCGCGCTGCGGATAGCCCGTGTAGAGCTGGCGCGGGCGGCCGATCTTCTGATGCGGATCCTCGATCATTTCCTTCCACTGGGCAATCCAGCCAACCGTTCGCGCGACGGCGAACAGGACGGTGAACATGGTGGTGGGGAAGCCCAGCGCCTTGAGCGTGATGCCCGAGTAGAAATCGACGTTCGGATACAGCTTCTTCTCGATGAAATACTCGTCGGTGAGTGCGATCTTTTCCAACTCCATGGCGATGTCGAGGAGCGGATCGTCCTTGATGCCGAGCTCGCCCAGGACCTCATGTGCCGTCTTCTGCATGATCTTGGCGCGCGGGTCGTAGTTCTTGTAGACCCGGTGGCCGAAGCCCATGAGGCGGAACGGGTCGTTCTTGTCCTTGGCGCGGGCGATGTATTCGGGGATGTTGTCGACGTGGCCGATTTCGGCAAGCATGTTGAGCGCTGCCTCATTGGCGCCGCCATGCGCGGGGCCCCACAGGCAGGCGATGCCAGCAGCGATGCAGGCGAAGGGGTTGGCACCCGATGAACCGGCGAGCCGCACCGTGGAAGTCGAGGCGTTCTGCTCGTGGTCGGCATGCAGGATGAAGATGCGCTCCATGGCCCGTGCCAGTACAGGATTCACCTTATATTCCTCGCAGGGCACCGCGAAGCACATATGCAGGAAGTTGGCCGCATAGCCGAGATCGTTCTTCGGATACACGAAGGGCTGGCCGATATGATATTTGTAGGCCATTGCCGCCAGGGTGGGCATCTTGGCGATCAGCCGCATGGAGGAAACCATGCGGTGGTACGGATCGGAAATGTCGGTGGAGTCGTGGTAGAAGGCTGATAGCGCGCCAACTACGCCGCACATGACCGCCATTGGGTGGGCGTCGCGGCGGAAGCCCGAGAAGAACTTCGACATCTGCTCGTGCACCATGGTGTGGCGCGTTACGCGGTAGTCAAAATCTTCCTTCTGCGCCTTGGTAGGCAGTTCGCCGTAGAGCAGGAGATAACACACTTCCAGGAAGTCGCCGTGCTCGGCCAGCTGTTCGATGGGATAGCCGCGGTGAAGCAGCACGCCCGCGTCGCCATCGATGAACGTGATGGCCGATTCGCAGCTTGCCGTGGATGTGAAGCCAGGGTCGTAGGTGAAGGCGCCCGTTTCCTTGTAGAGCGAACCGATGTCTATGACGTCGGGGCCAATCGTGCCTTTCCTTACCTTGAACTCGTGGGCTTTGCCGGCAAATTCCAGTTTTGCCGACGTGTCATCGGGCTTGCTGTCAAAATCGATTTTCTTAGCTGCTTCGGACATAGCAATTTCCTTTTCTTGCCGGCACCGGCAGGTTCTTCCCGCATCCGCAATATCTGGACCCGCTGCCCGCACCGACGAGTGCTACCGTTTTCGGCATGACGCGCCAAGTTATGCCAAGGTTTAATGTTGCACCGCAAAACGAGCCTTTCAATGCCAATTTTCCCGGCGGAATTACCTAATCGATTTGATCCCCAATGCGAGCCAGACTTTCCTCGCGGCCGAGCACGGCCAGCACATCGAAAACACCTGGCGAGGTGGAGCGCCCGGTGAGGGCAGCGCGCAACGGTTGCGCCACCTTGCCCAGCTTGAGATCGGCTTTGGCGGCATAGTCGCGCACCACCGCCTCGGTCGTGGCAACGTTCCATTCCGCCAGCGACCGCAAGGCGGGCAAAAGGGCCTTCAGAATGGCCCTGGCATCGGCGTCGAGAATCGCAGCGGCTTTCTCGTCGAGTGCAAGAG
>QGUU01000136.1 GCA_003242525.1 Pseudomonadota bacterium
CAAGTGGGAGAAGGCCATGTTCCGCTGGGGTGTTCTGTCGACCGCCAAGATTGCGCGAGAGCAATTGCTGCCAGCCATTACCAATGCGGAAAATGGTGTGCTGACGGCTGTCGCCAGCCGCGACCTTGCCAGGGCCCGGGCGCTGGCCGACCGTTTCGGCGCGCCGCACGCCTTCGGCTCCTACGAGGAATTGCTGGCTTCCGACGCGGTGGACGGGGTCTACATCCCGCTGCCGACGGCGCAGCATGTCGAATGGGCCGCGAAGGCCATCGAGGCCGGCAAGCACGTGCTGGTGGAGAAGCCGCTGGCTTTGAAGGCGCGCGATATTGAGCCCCTGGTCCGCCTGCGCGATGAAAGGAAGGTGCTCGTTTGCGAAGCCTTCATGGTCGTCCACCATCCGCAATGGATCAAGGTGCGCGATCTCGTGCAGGACGGGGCCATCGGCCGCCTCCGGCACGTGCAAGGCGCCTTCAGCTACTACAATGTCGACCCCGACAACATGCGCAACCGGCTGGACCTTGGCGGGGGCGCGCTGCCTGACATCGGCGTCTATCCAACCGTCACGACCCGCTTTGTTACGGGCAGGGAGCCCATGCGAGTTCAGGCTACCATAGAGCGGGACAAAACCTTCGGAACCGACATCTATTCCTCCGTCCGCGCCGATTTCGGCGAATTCGAACTGTCCTTCTATCTCTCCACCCAGATGGCGGCCCGGCAGATCATGGTGTTCCATGGCGACAGGGGCTTCATCGAGGTCGCCTCGCCCTTCAACGCCGGGCTGTACGACGACCAGCGCGTCACGCTTCACAACCAGAACCATTCCCAGGCCGAGGTGTTCCGCTTTCCGGCGGCGCAGCAATACAGGCTGCAGGTCGAGGCCTTTGCACGCGCGGCGAGGGGCGGCGGCGACCGCGTCTTCACGCTGGAGGAGTCGATTCTGAATCAGAAGGTCATCGACGCCATCTTCCGGGCCGGCGACCGGGAAGGCTGGGAGGCAGTCTGAACAGGAGCGGCCTTTACCGGCATGAAATGTCGCGGCTGAAACCCCATCCGCACGTGCTTGCGCTCCGAAAGGCCTATTCTTATATACGCCGCACACTCGCGAGACCCGCGCGAAGCTGCGGTTGTGCGCGAATTCTTATGAACAGGGGCTTTCGCCGGAACGCCTGACAGGGTCCTTGAAAGCCTGCTTGAAGGAGAGAATGAGCAAATGGCTAAAGTTATCGGCATCGACCTCGGAACGACCAATTCCTGCGTCGCCGTGATGGACGGCAAGGACGCGAAGGTCATTGAAAATGCGGAAGGCGCACGCACCACGCCTTCGATCGTCGCCTTCACCAGCGAAGGCGAGCGCCTCGTCGGCCAGCCTGCCAAGCGCCAGGCGGTCACCAATCCCGAGAACACGATCTTTGCTGTCAAGCGGCTGATCGGTCGCCGCTATGATGACCCGGTAACCGACAAGGACAAGAAGCTCGTCCCCTACCATATCGTCAAGGGCGACAATGGCGACGCCTGGGTCGAGGCTCAGGACAAGAAATATTCGCCTTCGCAGATTTCCGCGATGGTCCTTCAGAAGATGAAGGAAACCGCCGAGAGCTATCTCGGCGAGAAGGTCGAGAAGGCCGTCATCACCGTTCCCGCATACTTCAACGATGCCCAGAGGCAGGCCACCAAGGACGCGGGCCGGATCGCGGGTCTTGAAGTGTTGCGCATCATCAACGAGCCGACCGCGGCCGCGCTTGCCTACGGCCTGGACAAGAAGGACGGCAAGACCATCGCCGTCTATGACCTCGGCGGCGGCACGTTCGACATTTCGGTGCTGGAAATCGGCGACGGTGTGTTCGAGGTGAAGTCGACCAATGGCGATACCTTCCTCGGCGGCGAAGACTTCGACATGCGCCTCGTGGAGTACCTTGCTTCCGAGTTCAAGAAGGAGCAGGGCATCGACCTGACGACCGACAAGCTGGCCCTGCAGCGCCTAAAGGAAGCTGCCGAGAAGGCCAAGATCGAACTGTCTTCCGCGGCGCAGACCGAGATCAACCTGCCCTTCATAACGGCCGACGCCACCGGGCCGAAGCACCTGACGATGAAGCTCACCCGCGCCAAGTTCGAGTCGCTGGTGGAAGATCTCGTGCAGCGCACCATCGAGCCCTGCAAGTCGGCGCTCAAGGATGCCGGCCTGAGGGCTGGCGAGATCGACGAGGTCGTCCTCGTCGGCGGCATGACGCGCATGCCCAAGGTTCAGGAGGTGGTGAAGCAGTTCTTCGGCAAGGAGCCGCACAAGGGCGTCAACCCTGATGAGGTCGTTGCCATCGGCGCCGCCATCCAGGCCGGCGTGCTGCAGGGCGACGTCAAGGACGTTCTGCTGCTCGACGTGACGCCGCTTTCGCTTGGCATCGAGACGCTGGGCGGTGTGTTCACGCGCCTCATCGAGCGCAACACCACGATCCCGACCAAGAAGAGCCAGGTATTCTCGACCGCCGAGGACAACCAGAATGCGGTGACGATCCGCGTCTTCCAGGGCGAGCGTGAAATGGCGGCGGACAACAAGCTGCTTGGCCAGTTTGACCTGGTCGGCATCCCGCCCGCGCCGCGTGGTGTGCCGCAGATCGAGGTCACGTTCGACATCGACGCCAACGGCATCGTCAACGTTTCGGCCAAGGACAAGGGCACCGGCAAGGAGCAGCAGATCCGCATCCAGGCTTCGGGCGGCCTGTCCGACGCCGACATCGAGAAGATGATCAAGGATGCCGAGGCCAATGCCGAGGCGGACAAGAAGCGCAGGGAGCTGGTGGAAGTCCGCAACCAGGCCGAGTCTCTTGTCCATTCGTCCGAAAAGTCCTTGAAGGAATATGGCGACAAGGTCTCGGAGGCCGACCGCACCGCGATCAGCGACGCCATTGCCGCGCTGAAGTCGGCCGCCGAGGGCGACGACATTGCCGAGATCCAGGCCAAGACCCAGGCGCTTGCCGAGGCCTCGATGAAGCTTGGACAGGCCATGTACGAGGCGTCTCAGAAGGAAAATGCAGAGGCCGACGCCCAGGCGGACGCCGCCAAGGATTCGGACGTGGTCGATGCCGATTTCGAGGAACTCGACGACGACAAGAAAAAGTCGGCTTGAGATCCCCGCACTGGAACCTGAAGGCCCGGCCTTGCGCCGGGCCTTTTCTTTGGCAGTCCGCGCCCTGACCCCGCCAGGCGCTGATAGACCGCGTTAAGCTTAACTTCCGCTTTCCGCCAAAAACAGGCAGCTCGATGCTAAACATGGGCCTGTTTGATGGTGGGGAATGATGCCACTGCATTTTCGTAGTCTTGGGTTCTGGCGCGTTGCCGCGGCCATGCTGGTGATGACCTTTCACTATCTGGTCTACGGGCCCGCCAGCGGCTTCGAGGCCGCGCAGCGCATGCGCGTGCTGATGCCGTTGCTCGACATGTTCATGATGATTTCCGGCTTCCTCATCATGTATCGCTACGCCGACCGCCTGGTTGCGGAGCCGGGCAGTTATCGGCGTTTCCTCGTGCGACGGCTTGCCCGGTTCTATCCGCTTTACCTGCTGACATTGCTCTATTTCGTGGCGGTAGGAGTCGCCGTTCATCTCGGCTTCGTCGGCTCGACCGCAGACGGCCGCTACGACTGGTCGACGCTTCTTGCCAATGTCCTGCTCATCCAGGGCTGGGGTTTCACCGACACGCTCACCTTCAATTACGTGGCATGGACCCTGTCGGCGGAATGGTTCTGCTATCTCACCCTGCCTATTGTCGTGTTCGCCCACCGCTGCTTCGGCATTATGGGCCTGGCCGGAATGATCGTCCTCTCCTGCGGGCTGCTGGAGCTGATGGTCGCGACGGGCATCATGCCGTTCAAGAGCTGGATGGAGGCGGACACCTGGGGCGCCTACCGCGCCTTCGCCAACTTCGTCATCGGGGCCCTTGTGGCCGTTCTGGTTCGCGACAGCCCCCTGCGGCTGACCAGCATCGTGCCCGGATGGTTCTTGTTCGGCACCACGTGCCTGCTGATGTGGAACGGCTTGGGCGGCTATCCGGCCCTGGCATTGCTTGCCGTCTCGATCTTTCTCGTCGCGCTGGCCGAACGCAACGACCAGGAAGCCACGCGTCTCCTGAAGCCCTTCGATCCTGTCGCCAATGCTTCCTTCAGCATTTACCTGATCCATCCCGTAGTGGCGTCGCTTCTCCTCGGCATCGTCTGGCGCCGTGTCCTCGGTCCGTTGGACGTTGTGGATTTTTACGTCTTCTGGCTGGTGCCCATGGCGCTGACGGTGGTGCTGGCGCTCCTGTCCGTGCGCTACTTCGAGACGCCGGTGGCCAAGGTGCTCAACGAGCGTTTCGGCGCGGTCTCCGCCTCGTGGAAGGCCGGATCCGGCTCGCTGGCAACGGCAAGATCGCCCCGGTAAACCGCAAAGTCGCGAAAAAAAGCTGCCCAATCCCCGCTGGCTATGGCATTGCGTGCTGCGACTTACTAAATCGAGGGCTCGACAGCCAGGCGCGATTTCGTTGACGGGGCCTGCGGAATTGACAGCGAAGACACGATGAAGGCTGATTTCTATGAGACGCTGGGCGTCAGCAGGGGTGCCGACGAGAAGGAACTGAAGGCAGCGTTTCGAAAGCTTGCCATGAAGTTCCATCCGGATCGCAATCCCGGCGACCAGACTTGCGAACAGAAGTTCAAGGAAATCAACGAGGCCTATGAGTGCCTCAAGGACCCGCAGAAGCGTGCGGCCTATGACCGCTTTGGTCATGCAGCCTTCGAGCAGGGCGGGATGAACGGTGCTGCCCACGGCTTTGCCGCAGGCGGGTTCGCAGACATATTCGAGGATATTTTCGGTGACATGATGGGCGGCCGTCGCCGCTCTTCCGGCGGGCGCGAGCGTGGCGCCGATCTTCGCTACAATATGGAGATTACACTGGAGGAGGCCTATACGGGCAAGACGGCGCAGATTCGCGTTCCGGCGTCGGTTTCCTGCGGGGAGTGTTCGGGCACAGGCGCGAAGCCCGGCACCCAGCCCGTCACCTGTTCCATGTGCCACGGCCACGGCAAGGTACGCGCCACGCAGGGCTTCTTCTCGATCGAGCGCACCTGCCCGCAGTGCCAGGGTCGCGGCCAGACGATCAAGGACCCCTGCTCGAAATGCTCTGGCGAGGGCCGCGTTACTGAGGAGCGCTCGCTCTCCGTCAACATCCCTGCGGGGATTGAGGACGGCACCCGCATCCGCCTCGCAAATGAAGGCGAGGCCGGGCTGCGCGGCGGTCCGCCAGGCGACCTTTACATTTTCCTGTCGGTCAAGCCGCATGAGTTCTTCCAGCGCGACGGCGCCGACCTCTACTGCAAGGTGCCGATTTCGATGACGACGGCAGCCCTTGGCGGCTCCTTCGAAGTTGCAACGCTTGATGGTACCCAGACCCGTGTGAAGGTGCCCGAAGGTACGCAGAGCGGTCGCCAGTTCCGCCTGAGGGGGAAGGGCATGCCGGTGCTGCGCCAGCCGCAAGTGGGCGACCTGTATATCCAAACCGTCGTGGAGACGCCGCAAAACCTTTCCCGGCGGCAGCGTGAGTTGCTGGAGGAGTTCGAGCGGCTCTCCTCGAAGGAGAACTCACCCCAGTCGAGCGGCTTTTTCAGCCGCATGAAGGATTTCTTCGAGTCGTTCGGCGAGAACTGACGGGAACGGCCAAGGTCTCGCTGGCGACCTTTTGCGTTTTTGTTCTGTTGTTAGTCGCGTTTGAGCTATTAGATAGCACAGGGGGCGCACTGGAGGAGATGCCGATGACCCAGGGTCTCGGATTGAAGAGGGCGCTCGCTGAAAGATTCCATGACGAGTTGAAGTTCTTCAAGGGCTGGATTCACAGCCCCAAGGCCGTCGGCTCGATCATTCCGACCAGCTCCGTCACGGCCCGCAAGATGGCAGCAGTCATCAATCCCGCTTCCGGCCTGCCGGTGCTGGAGGTTGGGCCTGGCACGGGGGTCATCACCCGCGCGATCCTGGAGCGTGGGGTGCGGCCGTCAGATCTCTTTACGGTGGAATATTCTCCCGAATTCGTCCGCCACCTGCGCGGGCTTTATCCGGACGTTCATGTCATCGAGGGCGATGCCTTCGACCTGCGCTCTGCATTGGCCGATTATCAAGACACGGTCTTCGACTGTGTCATCTCCGGCATTCCATTGCTCAATTTCCCCGCCGCCAGGCGAGTGGCCTATCTGGAAGGCCTGCTCGACCGCATCCCGCGCGGCCGTCCGGTCATCCAGCTTACCTATGGCCCGATGTCGCCCATCCCGCCGGGCCGCGGCGACTATCAGGTCGAGCACTTCCGCTTCGTGGTGCGCAATATTCCGCCAACGCAGCTGTGGGTCTACCGGCGCGGCGGGCACTGAGGCTGCCCGGCCCAACTTGATTCGGTCGGCGCTTCGCCTATAGAGAGGCAGGAGCGTCCATGCCGATCATTCCGAAGATTCTCGTATTCGCCGGTTCCGTCAGGTCCGGCGCCTTCAGCGGCAGGGCCGCCGATGTCGCCCAGAAGACGCTTGCCATGCAAGGCGGGGAAGTGACGCGTATTTCCCTGGCCGACTACCCCCTTCCGATCATGGATGAAGATCTCGAACGGGAGCACGGCGTTCCAGAAAATGCCGTGCGTGTTGCCCGCCACATCGCCGCCCATGATGGTGTCCTCATCGCAACGCCCGAATACAACGGTTCGATCCCGCCGCTGCTCAAGAACACCGGGAATGGGGTAAGCCGGGCCCACATTAG
>QGUU01000620.1 GCA_003242525.1 Pseudomonadota bacterium
GCATTCTGGCTGCGTGAGCAACGATCTTTCCATCTTTTCCACCAGTGGCAAACATGCCAGACCGACCGGATGGTTGGCCATGCCGCCCTCGCAGCCAGAGGGTCACGGGGGTGCGCCGGCGGGGAAAGAACGCCGGCGCAAGGCGGGTGAGCGCTATTGCACCACCTCGCCATGTTGCGTGATGTCCAGCCCTTCGACCTCCTCCTGGGCGGTCGGGCGCAGGCCGACCATCGCCTTGACGAGGTAGAGGATTACCGCCGTGGCTATCGCGGTCCACAGGATGGTGAAGACGATGCCGTATAGCTGCGTGAGCACCGATGCATCGGCGCTCAGGCTGTTGATGGCCGGATCGGCAAACACTCCGGTCAGTATGGCGCCGACGACGCCGCCAACGCCATGTACGCCGAAGGCGTCCAGCGAGTCGTCATAGCCCAGGGCGTGCTTCACCTTGACCGCAGCGAAGTAGCAGACGATGCCGGAAACGATGCCGATGATGAAGGCGCCGGTCGGGTTCACGAAGCCGGCCGCCGGGGTGACGGCGACGAGACCGGCGACAGCGCCCGATATGATTCCCAGGACGGACGGCTTCTTGGCGACCAGCCACTCGGCGAACATCCAGGCCAGGCCAGCCGCCGAGGCGGCAACCTGCGTATTAACCATGGCGGCGCCGGCAAGCCCGTCCGCCGCCAGTTCGGAACCCGCATTGAAACCGAACCAGCCGACCCAGAGCAAGGAAGCGCCGACGACCGAGTAGACCAGATTATGCGGCGCCATGTTGACCGAGCCGTAGCCTTCGCGCTTGCCAAACACCAGCGCGCACACCAGGCCGGCAACGCCAGCATTGATGTGGACGACCGTGCCGCCGGCGAAATCCAGCACGCCAGCCGAGCCCAGAAAGCCGCCGCCCCACACCCAATGCGCGATCGGCGCGTAGACGACCAGCAGCCACAGCGCCATGAAAATGAGCAGCGCCGAAAACTTCATGCGCTCGGCAAACGCACCCGCGATCAGCGCCGGCGTGATGACGGCGAAGGTCATCTGGAACGTAGCGAACACATATTCAGGAATGTTGGCGACACCGGGCGCCCACAGCGTGTCGACCGTAATACCGGCGAAGAATGCCTTTGAAAGGCCGCCAACAAAGGCCGTACCTTCCGAAAAGGCGAGCGAATAGCCGATCACGAACCACAGCACCGACATCAGGCAGCACACTGCAAAACTTTGCATGACGGTGGCCAGCACGTTCTTCTTGCGCACCATGCCGCCATAGAACAGCGCCAGCCCGGGAATGGTCATCAACAGAACCAGCGCCGTGGCCGTCAGCATCCAGGCGGTGTTGCCTGTATCGAGCACGGCTTCAGGTGCGGCTTCTTGGGCGGAAGCCGCCGTTGCGCCGAGCGTCGCCGCGAGCGCGCCGAGCAGGGCAGACCGCCCGGTCCAGGAAGGAAAAAGCAGTTTCATTGATCTCTCCATTGAGAATTGATTCGCAGCTCAAAGCGCGTCGGCGTCGGTTTCGCCGGTGCGGATGCGCACCGCCTGATCGAGGCCGTAGACAAAGATCTTGCCGTCGCCGATCTGGCCCGTCCGGGCCGAATTCGCGATCGCTTCCACGGCCCTGTCGACCATGTCCGCCGCGACGGCGACCTCGATCTTGATCTTGGGCAGGAAGCTCACGGCATATTCGGCGCCGCGGTAGATCTCCGTATGCCCCTTCTGCCGCCCGTAGCCCTTGACCTCCGTTACGGTCAGGCCCTGTATGCCCGTTGCGGTAAGCGCTTCGCGCACCTCATCGAGCTTGAACGGCTTCACGATTGCCATCACCATTTTCATCAGGTTCGCCCCTTGCTGTTGCGGGTCCCG
>QGUU01000621.1 GCA_003242525.1 Pseudomonadota bacterium
ATTCACCAGACCGCGGCCGCACAGGATCTGCTCTCCTGAGATGCGCCCCTCTATCTTTTCAATATGCGGGAAAACCTCAAAGTCACGCGGCGTGCGCGGCCCAATGTCCATGTGACCGCCTTCGCCGGGAACCGGAATCCAGCGCCCGAGGGCATGAACGAGCCCCGCGACGCCGAGGCCAGTACCCGCGCCCAGCACCACGCGGCTGGCATTCGGCTCAGGCGCGCCACCACCGATCCTCTCCATGTGCTCTTCGCCCAGCGCCACCACGGCCAGCGCCTGCGCTTCGAAGTCGTTGAGCACGACGATGTCGGAAAGGCCCAGATTGGCCAGCATCTCGCGGGGCTTGACCACCCACGAACAATTGGTGAGGTCTATCTCGTCGCCGTCCACGGGCCCCGCAACGGCGAGGACGGCAGAATTGGGCCGCACGGAAGAATGATCGAGAACGGCACTCTGGATCGCCTCGTCTATCGTGGCGAAATCCGCCGTCTTGACGATCTTCGGCTCACCCGCCTCGGCATTGGCGTCCAGCACGATCGAGAAGCGCGCATTGGTGCCGCCTATGTCGCCGATCAGGATCGGAAACCGCAGCAGAGTTTCGTCGTCGGAGCCTTGCATTCTCTTTCCGTTCGAGCTTCCCGAGGTCGGCCATCAACGAGCTATAGAACGTTCCAGGTGCGACATGAAGCGCCGGACCCAACAAATGCACCTCGGCAGTGACGGTAGCCGGTCCGGCCTCAGTCGGCCTGGGAGCCTGGCCTGGGCCGCGGCAGAGGCACGCCGATGACAGGCGTCTCGGCAAAGGCGCTTGCGGTGAAAGGCGTCGCCGTTTCCGAAATGGTCGGCCTGTCGCCGGGCTGGGATGTCGCAGCCACGGCAACCGGCATGCTCCCGCCCTTGAACAGCGCGGCCTCGAAGGAGGGCGGACTGGGCTGGGTCAGCACGGCGCGGCACTGGGCTGGCAGGCTGGCCAGTGTCATCACATCGCGCGCCTTGGGCGCGTCAGGATTCTTGGCGGGACGCCAGGGCTCATCCGTGAACCACCACGCCAGGGATTTGTCGCAGCCATCGCCGCGGCCGATGGGTTCCTGTGGCTTGCAGTCCGGCGAATCGGGCTGGCAACCTATGCGGATGTGGAAATGTGCATCATGCCCCCAGAAGGGCCTGATCTTGCCCAGCCAGCTCCGGTCGCCGGTTACCGTTTCGCACAACTTCTTCTTGATAGCCGGGTTGACGAAAATCCGCTCCACCAGCGGATAGCTCGCGGCCCGCTTCAGCAGCCTGGCGTAAACCGGATCCCACCGCCTTTCATCAAGCACATATTTGGTGCCGGGCTTCAGCAAGGATACGGCTTCCACCTTTTCGCGCGCCGACAGCGAATAGGGCGTAGACGGCATCGACCGGAACCACACGTCGGCATCGAGGCCGATCTGGTGCGAGGCATGACCCGTGCTCATCGGCCCGCCCCTTGGCTGCGAAATGTCGCCCACGAGAAGGCCGTTCCAGCCATCCGCCACCGCGTCGCGCGAGAACTTTTCGATCAGCGCTATCAGGGTCGGGTGCCCCCAATTGCGATTGCGCGAGGGCCGCATAACCTGCCAGGTCGGACCGTCGAGCGGCAGGCCCACGCCGCCGGCGAAGCAGCCTTTGGAGTAGAAGCCGTAGGATTGCGGCTGCGCGGCAGACGGCAGCTGCTGGGCGCTGAAAACATTCTTGGCAAGCTCCGCAGCCCATCCCGACTGAACGCCTAGGACGGCAAAGAAGACCATCGCCGCAATCCCTGCGCGTGCGCCGCCGACAAGAAATCGCATCATCGTCCTTTCCGTACCCCCGCAGCAAACTCAAGCCTGTCCGTT
>QGUU01000622.1 GCA_003242525.1 Pseudomonadota bacterium
TTCACTCCAAGGGTGCCTAAGATGATGGCCTTGGCAGGAGAGATGTTCGACATTCTTTGGCGCATCGACGGGTGCAGGTTCGAGATTGGCCATCGACTCCGCAATGGAGAAAACGAGCTGCGTGTCATGGTGCCGGAATCGGTCATGAATCGTATCAGGTCGATTATCACGTGGATTCAGAACGGTCGTCATCACGGGCCAGATTGCGGTTGTCGTATATGCGAGCGCATCAAATGGCATGAACCAGCCCTCCGCAAGGCGCGGGGTGAGGAGTAATGTCCCGCGGCATGCTCAATCCCCGCGCCAAGGACCTGGTGGCTTGGGCCCTGGACATGCACCCCGAAGAGGCGCGCGAAATGATCGCGTGCGCTGCGCAGACGTTGCGCGTCTCCGAGGAGGTGCTGCGCAAGAGGATCTTAAGCCGCAAGATCGGCCCGCGCATGGTTCGGCGGTTGGCGGAAATTGCGGGGTGGCGACCCGGGAAGGAGGAGAGATCGTGAGCACCCAGACAAAAGCGGAGGCCGGCCACGACCCGCGGCACCAGGTTGGGGGCCAGGGGCCCGCGGGAGTCGTGGAGGCAGCCTCCGCAAATGGCCACACTTCGACGCAGGTTGAGTATCGCCTTCTGCCAGTTTCTGCGCTTGAGCCTTTCGCGATTCGCGACATTCGGCCCGCCGTCTGCGAGCGGCTGCGGGAGCGGATCGCGGAAGGCGGCTACAACCCAGCCCGGCCCATCACGGTCGTGCCCACGGCATTTGGCGACCGCTACTTGGTCGCCGATGGCAACCACCGCCTGGTGGTGCTGAAGGAGCTGGGCATCGACGTCGTGCCCTGCGTCGTGCGCCGTGAGGACCCCTATGCGCTGGCCATCCGGTGCAACGAGGACGAAGAGACCTACGCCCCGATGGACCTGTTCGACTGGCTGGACGTCATCCGGCGGCTGCGCGATGAGGAACCTACCCAGGCGCGCATCGCAGAGCGGATCGGGTGGAGCCGCGAACAGGTCAGGGACTACGTCCGACTGTCAGAGCGGGTTGGCGCAGAAGTCCTCGATCTGGCCAAGCGACATCAGGAAGGCCGTGCGCCAATGGATGGCGCAAATGCGCCAGCATTCAACTTCACCGAAGGCTGGTTCCGTACCAGCGGCCTGTACGACCTGCCGGCGAAGTACCAGCTGCGGCTGATGGAGGCCTTCATCGCCGACAAGTGCCGCTGGACGAAGGACAAGGTGCAGAAGGAGGCGGCCAAATACAGGCGCTGGATGGAGTTTGCGAAGATCGCCGAGGCTGAGCTGGTGAACAGCGATGACCTGGAAGGTGTCATCCAACTGATCGAATCGGACGCCTTCCAGACCGAGGCCCAGTTGCGCCGGAAGATCGCCGACCTGAACAACGAAGCACAGAACCGGTTGTACTGCGGCGACGCCGTGCATGTCCTGGAGGAGTTGCCGGACGGTTGCATCGATATCGTCATCACCGACCCGCCGTACGGGATCGACTACCACAGCAACCGCAGCCAGTACAGCGACCACATCACGCGGCAGGGGATCGCAAACGACGAGCTGCATGATGCCCTGGCGACATTCGACGCGGTTTGCGCCCGGCTTGCGCGGAAGACGAAGCCGGATGCTCACATGTATGTCTTCGTCGGCTGGCAGACGGAGCCGCAATTCCGGGCCATCGTCGAAAAGCATGGGTTCACCGTCCGCAACATCCTGATCTGGGACAAGGGCAACCACGGGGCCGGGGATCTTCGCTATGCCTGGGCGAACCGGTACGAGATGATCATCTTCGCAACGAAGGGAACCCGCCCCCTGAACAAGCGCATGGACGATATCATCCCCGTGCCCAAGATCCCG
>QGUU01000137.1 GCA_003242525.1 Pseudomonadota bacterium
TGTCGCAGGTGACATTCACCGCTTCCGCGGCCGATGTTGCGGCTTCAGCACACATCGATTGGGTTGCCAGTGACGCGACGATGGACGAGCGAATGACTGAAGATCTCATCCCAAAGGGCCTGTTCCTCGATTCCGATCCGGCACTGGAGACGCGTCGGATCTGGCTCGTCCGCGAAGGTCAGCCAATTGAGACCATCGAAGGGTTGAGCGACGCACAGCGCGCGTGGATCACGTCCATGGGTTTCAAGGCCACTGCGAAGCGGCACCTGGCCATCCCGGGACCGAACGGCGCGCTGGTTGGAGTGGTGCTGGGAATCGGTAACGGCGTGTCGGGAGAGCCGTGTGGCCCCTCCAGTCTGCTTGTCGGTCAGCTGGCGGCCAGCTTGCCGACAGGGTGCTACGCCTTTGCTGGCCAGATCGAGGCGCCAGAGGCAGCGGCTGTTGCTTGGGGACTGGGAGCGTACAAGTTTCGGCGATACAAGTCGAATGGGAACCACGATACCGGGCCGCCCGGCCTTGTTCTGCCGGAAGGGGTAAACCGCGCGGTCGTCGAGCGTATCGTCGAAGGTGTCTGGTTTGGGCGCGATCTGATCAACACGCCGGCGAATGATCTTGGGCCTGAGGATCTGGAAGCCGGCGCGCGTAGGTTGGGTGAACGGCATGGCGCGACCGTGAAAGTTGTCGAGGGCGACGAGCTGCGTGAGGGTTTCCCGCTCATCCACGCCGTAGGGCGGGGAAGTGCTCGGCCGCCCCGCCTCATCGACTTCATCTGGGGGCCTGCCAACGCGCCCAAGGTGACGCTCGTCGGAAAGGGTATCTGCTTCGATACCGGCGGTCTCGATATCAAGCCGGCGAACGCGATGCTTCTCATGAAGAAGGACATGGGCGGTGCTGCTGCAGCGCTCGCGCTGGCCCACATGATCATGGGCCTGAAGATGCCAGTGCGGCTGCGGGTGCTTATTCCGGCGGCGGAGAACAGTGTATCGGGTAATGCCTTCCGCCCTGGCGACGTGTTGAAAAGCCGTTCGGGTAAGACCATCGAGATCGGCAATACGGATGCCGAAGGCCGCCTTGTTCTGGCTGATGCACTCACGCTGGCTGATGAGGAAAAGCCGGATCGGTTGTTCTCATTCGCCACGCTTACGGGTGCTGCGCGCGTGGCGCTCGGGCCCGATGTGCCACCGCTTTATACGGATGACGACGCGCTCGCTGCCGAACTCATGTCGGTAGGTTCGGCCATCGGCGATCCGCTTTGGCGAATGCCGTTCTGGAAAGGGTATGAGCGGAACCTCGACAGCGAGGTGGCGGACATGAACAATGTCTCCGACGGACCTTTCGCCGGCTCCGTCACGGCGGCGTTGTTCCTTCGCCGGTTTGTCAGCAATGCTGGCACCTACGCCCACCTCGACATTTATGGTTGGCGCCCTGCGGCCCGGGCACTCGGACCCAAGGGCGGCGAGCCGCAAGGGGCACGCGCCGTATTCGAAGTGCTAAGGCGCGCTTACGGTACAGGGCAGGCGTCGTGAAAACGGACGTGCAGACAGCGCGGCTTGATCCTCGCGTGAACCCCTACAGGGAGGACCTGGCGGCCGACTTCCTGCGCGGCAAGGTGGAGGCGCCCCGCTTCGTGGCGGGCGTCAAGAAGCAGGTCATCCGCGCCGCGGTGGCTTTGCGCCGGAAGCCGGTTTCCACGGCGGGCCTCGAGACGGAAGCGCTGTTCGGCGAGGTCATCACGGTTTACGAGGAGGCCAATGGCTGGGCCTGGGGCCAGCTCGACCGCGATGGTTATGTCGGCTATGTGCCGGCCAATGCGCTCGCCGCCGAGGTGCGCCAGCCAACGCACAAGGTGGCTGCGCTGGGCACGTTTCTTTATCCGGCCCCGGACATCAAGACGACGCCGATGATGCACCTCAGCATTACATCAATGCTGTCGGTGGCTGAGCGCGTCGACGGGTTCTATCGGCTAGCCGGCGGCGGATTCGTGGTCGTCCGCCATGTGACAGAATTGAACCGCTACGCCCGCGACTTCGTCGAGATTGCTGAACGGCTAATCGGCACTCCTTACCTTTGGGGTGGACGGACGCGGGTCGGTATTGATTGCTCCGGTCTCGTACAAGTCTCGCTGGAGGCGGCGGGTATACGTGCCCCGCGGGACACGGACATGCAACAGGCCCAGCTCGGCGTACCGGTGCCCATCACGCCGGACCTGGAGGGGCTGCAGCGTGGCGATCTGGTATTCTGGCCGGGCCACGTCGGCATCATGTGCGACGCGTACATGATGGTGCACGCCAATGCGTATCACATGGCGGTTGCGGTGGAGCCGTTGGCGGACGCTGCCCGCCGCATCGCAAAGAATGGCACCCAAATTTCCGCCATCAAACGATTGCCGGCGCTTTCCGCGATCGCCAGAACGAGCTGACTCCTTTACCGGCGAATCAAGGTTCGGCAGCGCGAGCTTAGAGTTGCCTTCAGTTGTGTGCTCTCAACGAATAACTGTCGCCGATTTGTGACATGCGTTGCCGACATAACTCATAGAACCCGATAGTTGTGGGCGAACGGATGAAGCTGTGTTGCAAAGCAGCACGAGTTTGATCCAAAAACGCCTAGGCCAGCCACATTTTTGCACGATGACGGCGCTAACCCTGCGCCTTGGAAGGGGCGCTAGTCTTCGCCGCCGAATGATCTCCGCTGGCGGAACAACGGAAGGGACCAGGCAAATGCAGATTTTGATGCGGTTCGCACGCGTGGGAGCTGTGTTGCTGCTCGCGCTGTCGGCTGCAGCCTGTGCCAACAAAGAATTCCAGGACGAAACCTTGGGTTATGGGCGCGGACCTGCAACGCCTGGCTCGCAGCGCGACTTCGTCCAGAACGTCGGCGACCTCGTGTACTTCTCAACCGACAGTTCGGAGCTGACGCCGGAAGCGCAACAGACGCTCAGGGGGCAGGCCCGCTGGCTGCAGCAGTATCCTCAGTACACGGTGACAATCGAGGGACACGCCGACGAGCGCGGTACCCGTGAATACAACATTGCGCTCGGCGCCCGGCGCGCGACGGCGGTTCGGAACTTCTTGGTCGAGCATGGCGTGAGCCCGCACCGAATCCGGACGATTTCCTACGGGAAGGAGCGGCCTGTCGCGGTATGCAATGACATTTCCTGCTGGTCGCAGAATCGTCGTGCCCAAACGGTGCTGAACAACCGCGTGGGGACCTGAGGGCCACATCGCGGCGGCTTCAAAGTTTTGCCTTAGTGATGGCAGAAGTCCGCAACGACTTCTGCCATCTTTGTTCGCTTCCATGTTTGGACTAGAACCGTCGCGCCAAATGGCAGGCTGCGGCAGAAAATTGGCAGTTGATACTGCCGGCTAGCGTAATAGCCTCAGAAGATGTCATTCGGGGCGGTGCGTTAGAGGCCAGTTCAAGGGGCAGGAAAGCATTCGATGAGGCGTTGGGAACCACTTCTGCTGGGAATTGCGGCTGGCGCAGTATTCTTTTCGGCCGTAGAGGCGTCGTCTCAGCAGCTTGGCTCATCGAGAGCATCAGGCTGGCAGATCGCCCAGGCGAAGGGAACGTCGAAGTCTGGAGGGGAATCCAAAGCCGCTTCGGCGAGCTCGGACCTCGGCCAGCGTGTCCGCCAGCTGGAAGAGCAGTTCCTCGATATTCAGGTTCAACTCGGGACGCTGGAGTCCCTCGCACGGAACGCGGGTGGCGCGTCGCCGTCCATGCGCTCCGCGCCAGTGGGATCAGGCGCGGATACGGCGCGTATCGATGCGCTCGAAACGCAGGTTCGGGCGCTGACGGCCCAGATTGAGCAGCTTTCCGAGCAGATTCGCGCCCTTGGCGCGGCGCCGGTAACGCGTTCCGTGGAGCCTCAAGCGCGATCGTCATCAAGCCTTTCGGGTGCTCCCGGTGCGAACAACGAGCCCAATCTGGATTTCAGCGCGACCGTTATTCCATCGGGTGAGAGCTCCTCTGATCCCATCGGCCAGATCCTTCGGGAAGATCTGCCGCAATCGGGCGGCTCGACGATCGCTCTAGCCGCACCCGGCTTGGCTGGCGGTGATCCGAAGCAGGAGTACGAGACCGCTTACGGCTATCTGCTGCAGCAGAACTATGCAGCTGCGGAGAAGGCGTTCGAGGATTTCCTGACCCGTTACCCGGACCATCCGCTTGCGGGTAACGCGCAGTATTGGCTAGGCGAGGCGTTCTACGTGCGCGGGCAATACAAAGCGGCCGCCAGCGCCTTCCTGAAGGGCTATCAGAACTACGGGAATAGCGCCAAGGCTCCGGACAGCCTGTTGAAGCTCGCCATGTCGCTCGACCGGCTGGGGCAGAAGGAGGCCGCGTGCTCGTCCTTCAACGAGCTCAGCGCCAAGTTCCCGAATGCGCCTTCCCATGTGAAGACCCGCGCCGCGACTGAGCGGCAGCGTGTGGGCTGCTAGGGTGCCGTGCCTGCGGACGACCAGCCGATCACCGCTGCGGAGTGCGAGGTCTTATTCAAGGACGTCCGTCTTCCTGTAGCGTTAGCCGTTTCCGGCGGTCCCGACAGCACGGCGCTGATGCAACTTATCGCCATCTGGGCCAAGGCGGGTGAACGGCGCGGCGGTGTGCCGGCAGACGCTGCTCCAGTTCTTGTCATCACCGTCGATCACGGCTTGAGATCGGAGGCGGCTGCCGAAGCAGAGTGGGTTTCGGGCCAGGCTGTGCGCCTGGGCTTCAAGCATGTGACCTTGCGCTGGACGGACCCGAAACCGCGTACAGGCATTCAGGAAGCGGCCCGCGAGGCCCGCTATCGGCTCATCCTGGAGCATGTCGGCAGTGAGCCGTTGCCTCAGCCCAGGCAAGTGCTGCTCGCTCATCATCTGGATGACCAGGCCGAAACGGTGCTCATGCGGCTTGCACGCGGCAGCGGCGTTGACGGCCTCTCTGGAATGCGCGAGCGGGAGGTACGGCTGTGGTTGCACCTCGGGCATCCTGTTCAAGAGCGGAAGGTCGAGTTACTTCGTCCGCTCCTTTCCATTCCCAAGAGCCGCCTGATCGCCACCCTGGAGGCCTTAGGCGCGGAGTACCTGCAGGACCCGAGCAACAGGGATGTTCGGTTCGAGCGCGTTCGTTTGCGCGCTGCCGGGGATGCAAGAGCAGCTTTAGGGCTCACGTCTGACAAATTGGCACTCGCAGCCCGCCGCCTGGCGTCTGCCCGCGATGCGTTGGAACGGGTCCAGCGTGAGTTGGCGCATGAGGCCGTCGATTTGCACGAGGGCGCTTGGGCAAGCATTGACGCGGAGAAACTGGTTGCGGCCCCGCCCGAGGTTGCCATGCGGTTGCTACAGGCCGTCATCGGAGCATTCGGGGGCCAACCGACGGGGCCTGATCGCTCGCAAGTGGAGACGTTGCTGGAACAACTGACTGTCGGCAATCAAAAAGCCGTGACGCTTGGCGGAGCCGTCATTCGTCCTGGGTCGAAGGATCCTGGGTTGAAGGATAAAGCCCGCCCGGCCGTTGCAGTCTACCGCGAGCCGGGGCGCCGACCCCTGCCGATGTGCCAGCTTTCGCCTGGGGAAGGTGTCTTCTGGGATAGACGGTTCTACGTCAGTGCGTCTCCGGAATTGCGTAGCTCAGTACGGGTGGCGCCTCTCGGTCAGGGAGGGTTTGCTCAACTGAAGCGCGAGTATCCAGCCCTCCGCAAAATTTCCATTCCTGCCGGTGCGGCGGTGGGCCTGCCATCCGTCTGGTCGGAAGATCGGTTGCTCGCCGTACCCTACCTGTCCTACGCCGAGACAGCCTTGAGAGGCCCCATCGGAGCGGGAAACGAGCCGCTCATCTCGATCCGCTTCGCCACCCGCCACGTGCACGCGATTTACGGCGCGTGACAGGTGAGCAAGCGCCGGGCAGGCGGGGAGACATATGAACCCACCCCGTTAGGCTTTCTGCCATATTTCATGATAGAAACTTGAACTCGCTTGGGTGGGTGTCCGCGTTTTGCGGGTTGCTCGGCAGCAACTTGGCAAGCATTCTGTGGGTACCTATTTCTAGCGCATCGGGTGACATGGGCGCTGCGCAGTCCGGGCGGCGCGCGGCGGTGGCTCCCGCGAGCCTCCTCCAGAAGGGACAACGATGAATCCTCATTTCCGGAATTTCGCTATCTGGGTCATTATCGGCCTGCTGCTGATCGCGCTCTTCAACCTCTTCCAGAACCCGGCCCAGAGCCGCCGCGGCAACGAAATTCCTTATTCGGACTTCCTGAACGCCGTCGACTCGCGGTCGGTCTCCGAGGTCGTCATCCAGGGCAATCGGATTTCCGGCAAGTTCAGCGACACCGGCCTGTCTTTCAGCACCTACGCGCCGGAGGACCCCGGTCTGGTCGAGCGGCTGCGCCGGCAGGACGTGAAGATCGCCGCGCGCCCCTCCGATGAAGATGTGCCGTCGTTCCTGAGCGTCCTCGTCTCCTGGTTCCCGATGCTGCTCCTGATTGCGGTCTGGGTGTTCTTCATGCGCCAGATGCAGTCGGGCTCCGGGCGCGCTATGGGCTTCGGCAAGTCGAAGGCCAAGCTGCTGACCGAGCGCCACGGTCGCGTGACGTTCGATGACGTCGCTGGCGTCGACGAGGCCAAGGCCGACCTCCAGGAGATCGTCGAGTTCCTGCGCGACCCGCAAAAGTTCCAACGCCTTGGCGGCCGCATTCCGCGTGGCGCGCTGCTGGTTGGCCCTCCGGGCACCGGTA
>QGUU01000623.1 GCA_003242525.1 Pseudomonadota bacterium
CGAGCGCGATCAGGCCCATCTTGATCTGAAAGACCGGGTTCATGGCCACGTGGGTCGCCTCGGCCGTAAACAGCACGAGGCCCGTTAGGACCATGATGGTCAGCGCGAGCATGGCGAGACGGCGCGCCGGGACGATTACCGCAGCCGGAACGGTCTCTCTGAACGCACCGAGCAGCCGCAGATCCATGACCGCGACTGAGGCTGCCAGCACTGTCAGCCCAAGGATGTGCGCGGTGTTGGCGGCGGGATAGATCCAGACTGATTGCCTGATAGCCATCCCCAGTGCCGACTGCTCCAACGCGACAAGAATTGCGGGGGCTTCGAGAGCCATTCAACGCATCTGGATTGTTTTGCCGTCGACGGTGATGTGCTCGGCCCGCATCTCGTCGGGATCGTGCTTCGAGACATAGCCCACTGCGGTGATGACCTTGCCGGGGGCCACCAACTCCTCGGTCGCACCGCGGTTCCGCATGCGCGATACCGGGGCAAGCGTCAGCGTCCAAGTCTTGTCCTGAGCCTCGACGGTGAGCGTGACGTGCGGGTTCTCGTATTTGGTCGTGACGATCTTGCCCTCGACGGTCACCTGCTTGCTGGCATCATAGCTGCCCCAACCGTGGTGTGCGGAAGCGGGCAGGAGCGCGGCAAAAAGGAATGCGGCAGCTATGCCAATTCGCCTGAGCATCTCGGTCTCCTTCGACTGATGTCATCAAAGGCAATTCAAACCTTTGATCAAATCAACTGGGCGCGAGGCTTCTTCGCAGCCGCTACCCGCGCTTGCGTTCGGGGTAGAGGCAAAGCAGACCTTCTCGCGAAGCAGGAGCGATGCCGCGTTCGGTGATGAAGCCGGTGACGAGACGTGCCGGCGTCACGTCGAAGGCGGGATTGCCAGCCGGCGAGCCGGGAGCCGCGATTTCAACGGTCACAACCGACCCGTCCGGCAGGCGGCCCGGCATTTTCAGAACTTCATCGGCGGAGCGTTCCTCGATCGGAATGTTGCGGCCCTCATCGAGCGTCCAGTCGATCGTCGAATGAGGAAGCGCTACGTAGAACGGCACGTTGTTGTCCTTGGCGGCCAGCGCCTTGAGATAGGTGCCGATCTTGTTGGCCACGTCGCCATTGGCCGCCACGCGGTCCGTGCCAACGATGCAGATGTCGACTTTGCCGGACTGCATGAGGTGGCCGCCGGCATTGTCGACGATGATCGTGTGCGGGACGCCATGACTGCCGAGCTCGTAAGCTGTCAGCGAGGCGCCCTGGTTGCGTGGCCGCGTCTCGTCCACCCAGACATGCACGGGAATGCCGGCATCGTGGGCGTGATAGATGGGCGAGGTCGCGGTGCCCCAGTCGACGCAGGCGAGCCAGCCGGCATTGCAATGCGTCAGCACATTCACCGGCTCACCTGGCTTCTTTCTTGAAGCGATCTCCTTGAGGAGCTCGAGCCCATGAACGCCAATGCGGCGGCAGGTTTCGACATCCTCGTCAGCCAGTTCTGCGGTGCGCTTGTAGGCCGCTTCGACACGTTGCTCACGTGGCAAGTTGCGGACAGCAGCGCGCACCTGGTCCAAAGCCCAGCGCAGATTGATCGCTGTAGGCCGCTGGCTTGCGAGGTAATCGATCGCCCGGTCCATCGCCTCGTCCGAGGCATCCTCGCGTAGTGCGAGGCAAAGGCCATAGGCGGCGGTGATGCCGATCAGCGGAGCGCCACGGACCTGCATGGTGAGGATCGCGCGGGCGGCATCCTCGCAAGTCCGGAGCGTCACCGTCTCGAACCGGTGCGGCAGCTTCGTCTGGTCGATGATCTCGACCGACCACCTGTCGGCATTCAGCCAAATGGTGCGATAATGCCGCCCGCCGA
>QGUU01000138.1 GCA_003242525.1 Pseudomonadota bacterium
GATTGATGCCTCGGTGACACCCATACGCGCCGGCCGCCACTGGCTCACAAGGTTGGCGCCGTAGGCATTGCGGTAGGACGCAGCAACACCGCAAGACGGCCGCTCGTCGTGCTCAGGCATTTTTCTTCTCGCCGAAACTGGTTTGTTCGACGGCCGCAATGCGGGCGATCCATTTGGGCTACGTCAATGCGTTCGTTTGCGAAAGCATTTCCTAACGTTCCGCTCCAGACAGAGCCCCGGCCTGACGCCGGGTGCCTATCGGCTGCGGTTTGAGCTGCCCGAGTTTGCACGAAAGCGGAATAAGTGAGTTTCCTCTTTTTCCAGGACACAGTCCGGCGCATCGAGTGCTTTATGCAACTGGCAGGCAAGCTCCGCGTTATATCAGCAAATCTGCCGGACCTTGGGTCACTCGCGATGTGATCGCCATTTGCGAGGCTTCCGATGATGGGAGGCAGCAAGGGCGGTTCCCTTACGCCTCGCTTCGCCGGGAAATGTCGGCACCGATACGCTGCGTGCGCTTTTCCCTGACGTGATGAAGCAGTTTTTCGCCAGGTTGGTTGGATGGTCCTCCGCCGGACCCAGAATAAGGGATAACGGCTATGTCTGAAACCGATATCATCATGCCGGCCGAGGAGGGGGAACGGCTGCCTACGGTTCTCAGAATCGGCGTTGATGACATCAAAGAGGCGCTGATCAGCGGCACCGATGATTTCTGGGCGATGCCGACCCACGTCATTTTCCTGGCCCTGATCTATCCGATCGTCGGCTTGCTTTTGGCGTACGCCATTCTGGGCCTCGATTTGATGCCGTTGCTTTATCCGCTTGCTGCCGGTTTCGCGCTCATTGGTCCGATCGCTGCGATAGGTCTTTACGAGTTGAGCCGGCGCCGGGAAATGGGATTGGATACGTCGTGGAGGCATGCGTTCGACGTTGTTTACTCCCCCTCATTTCGGGCCGTTGTAACACTAGGCTTTCTGCTTTTTGTTCTGTTTGCCGTGTGGATCATAACGGCGAATGAAATCTACGTGGCGAATTTCGGATATCATAAATTCGAATCCATAGGCGCATTCGCTGACGCGCTTTTCAATACGCCCGAGGGCCGCCGAGTTATCGTTTATGGCAATGTCATCGGCGGGCTTTATGCGGTGCTCGCGTTTGTGGTGAGCGTCGTCTCGTTTCCGATGCTGCTTGACCGTCACGTCAGCGCAGCGGCCGCAGTGGCGACGTCTCTGAAGGTGGTGGCGATCAATCCAGTGCCAATGGCCTGCTGGGCCGCCATTATAGCGGCCGGTTTGATCATCGGATCACTGCCATTTCTGGTCGGATTGGCCATCGTCATGCCGGTGCTCGGACATGCGAGCTGGCATCTTTACCGGCGGGTGGTCGAGCCACCAAGGGGACCGAGGCCGCCGTACCATCCGCCCGAGAAAGGGCGGCGCTATGCGGCTGATTTCCCGGCCAGTCTTTTCGCGCGATCTCGAGATCGCGAACGGTGAGCCTATGGCGTTGAATGCGCTGACTGGACCATATTGCGGGGCAGGGGTGGCCCAAAAAAGGAGAAACGGATGGTCGATAAGCTGCAACTGAGCGATGAGGAATGGCGCAGGCGTCTTTCTCCCGAACAGTATCGCGTTCTGCGCCAGCATGGCACGGAGCCGCCGTGGGAGGGCTGCTTTCTCGGAACCCACGAGCCGGGAACGTACGTTTGCGCGGCTTGCGGCAATCCTCTGTTCAGATCCGGCGAGAAGTACGAGTCGGGCACCGGCTGGCCATCCTTCACTCAGCCGGTTACTCAGGATGCGGTGACCGAGCACGAGGATCGCTCCTACGGCATGATCCGCACGGAGGTGCGCTGTGCACGGTGCGATAGCCACTTGGGCCACGTCTTCCCCGATGGCCCGCCGCCCACCGGTCTGCGCTACTGCATGAACTCGGTGGCGATGAAGCATATTCCTCTCGGCGAGCCAATTCAGCTCGTGATGCCGACGTCGGACAAATAGCGATCGGCACGGCGAACGCACGAAATCACGAACGCAGAAAGGGCGACCCAGATCGGTCGCCCTGCCTTACAACATCTACATCACGGCCTGCACGTGTGGCCACACCTCATGCGCGCCGCGCCAGATCATGTCGAGGGCAACGTAGAGGATTACGGCGAGGCCCACGTAGGCGATCCAGCGGTGGCGATGGAGCAGTCGGGCGATGAATGAAGCCGCCACGCCCATCAGCGCGATGGAAAGTATGAGACCAAAGACGAGTACCCACGGGTGCTCGCGCGAGGCGCCGGCAACCGCCAACACGTTGTCGAGGGACATGGTGACGTCAGCAATCAGGATCTGCAGTGCAGCCTGACCGAAGGTTTTTCGTGGGGCGGTGTCAGCGACAGCACCGCTCTGATCGAGATCCTGATCAACGAGCGCTTCCTGTCCCGCATGCTCCAGTTCGGCGGGAGTGCGCAGCTCGCGCCACATCTTCCAGCAGACCCACAACAACAGCAGGCCGCCCGCAAGCAGTAAACCGACGATGGCAAGCAGTTGCACGGTGATGGCGGCGAAACCGATGCGCAGGACCGTTGCGGCCGCAATACCGACTAGAATAGCCTTGTTGCGCTGATCGGCCGGGAGGCCAGCTGCCGCGAGGCCAATAACGATGGCGTTGTCGCCAGCCAGCACGAGGTCGATGAGAACGACTTGCCCGAACGCCGTGAGCGCCGCGGCAGTCAAATGTTCGGCTAGAAAATCCATTTGGCTCGCCCTTTGTCTCGCCTGACAAGAAGGAGCGGCCAAACGTCTCGAAATATCAGCTGGTTGAAGCTGGCGGGTGGAGTCACGTCAGGCCGCGTCCAATGATGTCCAGTCCGACATCACAGCCCGAGTGAGCTGTCAGAGGGGCCCGGCCTGGCGAGCCCATAACTTAGGCAGGGGTGCTACGCGGCTCAAGAGGGAGATCGAAATGTCTCAGGTAGGTGTGGCGCAAATCCTACCCATCGGCACCTTATGTGTGGTGCCGTGATCCCATCATCTGCGGACGCGAGTGCTCAGCGGTCTGCTTTTGTCGCCGCAACCTTCAAATCCTCCGCAGTGGATTTGTCAGTGCTAGGAAGAAACCGCACGTCGTAAAGCCCGCGATCACCAGAAACGCGGCGCGGAAAGCATCGGCAATGTCGGCGTGCAGGAGAGCTCGCTGCTCTGGGTTGATCGGCGGCGTCGTGTGTGGCGCGTGTTGAAGCATCTGGGAAAAGAAATGCGCCGCATCCGGATTGCGAATGGCAAGGTAGGTGAACAGCACAGTGCTGACCAATGCTGTGCCGGTGGCCGCGCCGATGGACCGCGACAGCTGAACCGATGCGGCTGCCTCGCCGAGGCGCAGCGGGCCGGCCGTGCTCTGCACCATGACCTGCACCACGCCCATCACCGTGCCCATAAACAGGCCGCTCGCCAGCAGGATCGGCATCAGCACGCTGGTGCTCAGGCGGCCGGAGAACAGCGCGAAAAATAGGAAGATGAGGGTCAATAGCGCCAGGCCGATGACGGGAAAGATCGTCGTGCGTCCCGTCCTGCTGACAAGCCGACCTGTTATGAGCGAGCCCACGCCGATGCCGACGGTGAGCGGCATCAGCAGGAAACCGGATTGGGCCGGCGAGGCGCCGCGGACCACCTGCAGATAGACCGGCAGAAAGGTAATCAGCGACACTAGCGCGGCGCCGTGGCACGCGGCCAGTGCATCGCTTCTCCAGATCGCGGGCATGCGCAGGATGCCGAGCGGGATGAGTGGCGACTCTGCGCGCTTCTCCTGCCAGATCAAGAGCGCAAACGAGATGAGGCCAATCAACAGCAGGCCCAGTCCGCGCGGAATAGCCGAAGCATCGAAATGATGCACCTGCTCAAGCGCAAGCAGGGTGGTGACGACAAACACCGCGAAAAAGAGAAGCCCGCCGGGATCGGCGCGCCACGGCAACCGCTCCGCCATGGTACGTTTCGGCAGGCGGAGGGCCAGCGCCAGGGCCAGCATTCCAATCGGCACGCTGACGAAGAAGATCGAACGCCAGCCGAAATGCTCCGTCAGAAATCCGCCGACCACAGGTCCGAACGTGTTCGCGGTGACGGCCACGGCGGCGAGATACCCTTGATATCGCGCGCGTTCACGCGGAGGGATCGACTCGCCGATAAGCGCCTGTGACAGGGTCATCAACCCGCCGCCGCCTAGCCCTTGCAGAAAACGCGCGATGGCGAGCAGCGTCATGGACGGCGCCAGCGCGCACAGCAGCGAAGTCACGATGAACACACTGAGCGCCACGAACATCATGCGGCGTCGCCCGAAGGAATCTCCCAGGCGTCCATAGACGGGCGCCGCAATCGTTGCGGCGATGAGATAGGAAACAACGATCCAGGATGAGCGCTCGACCTGGCCCATTTCCGCGGCAATCGCGGGCAGCGCCGTCGCGACGATCGTCTGATCCATGACTGCCAGAAACATCGGCAGCATGATCGAGGGGAAGATCGTGAAGAAAACCGATCGCGTTCCGCTCTGAGGTGCGTCGCCTGATGGGTTTTGCTCGGGCGCTGTCAACGCTGGCTACCGTGCTTGGGATCGTTAGCGGCGAGACGATTATCAATGCGCATTCGCGACCGGCAAGGCACCGGAGCGATGATACGCCAATCTACAACTTACAATCTCACTCAGGGTAATTCGGCGGCTTGGCGGATCTTTGACTTGGCCGCCGTCTTTGGCACGCCCAAAGAAAAACAGCGCCGCCAGAAACCCAGCGGCGCGCCTATTATTGCGAAGAGCAGGGGATTGCCCGTCAGCTAATCCGCCCGCCTCGGCACGCTTTCCAGAAACTCCGCGAGCTCCTTCTTGTAGAACTTGGCCATCGCGGTGGTGCCGTGGCCGCGGGTTTCCTCGCTCGCGGGGATCAGCAGCAGCCGCGCGTTCTTCACCTTCTTCAGGGCCGCCTCGGTGATGCCGGTTTCGGGCGGGTTGCGCTCGTCGTCCGCCGAATTGATGAGCAGCACCGGCGCCGTGATCTTCTCCAGGCCCGGCGTCGGGTCGTATTCGGCCGAGGATTCCCACGCCCAGATGTAGTCGTTGGCATCCCGGACGAACGGCGCCTGCAGGCGCTGGTCGACATACTTGTCGGCCGCCTCGCGCGTCGGCGCGATCTTCTGCAAGGCGATGTTCCCGCCGTTGGTGGCGATCGTATAGAACACGTCCGCCAGCTGCAGGAATTTCGGCTGCTCCGTGTACTCGCCGTTCATGTAGGTCGGGTCGGCGCGGATCAGCTCGATCTTCAGCCGCCGCAGCATCCAGTTGCGGCTGGCCATCGGCGTCGGCTGCGAGGCCATGGGCACGAGCGCATCGGCGAAGTCCGGATAGCGGCCGCCCCAGATCCACGTGTGCATGCCGCCCATGGAATTGCCGATGATGAGGCGCACGCGCTTCAAGCCCAGCCCTTCCGTCAGCAGGCGATACTGGGCGTCGACCATGTCCTCCGAATTGTATTTCGGGAACTTGGTCTTGAGCCCGTCCGAGGGCTTCGACGACTTGCCGTGCCCGATCGCGTCGGGAAGGATGATGAAATACTTCTTCGCATCGAGCGGCTGGCCCTCGCCGAACAATTCGCCGGCGAACGCGGGCGTGAGCATCGAGGCGCCCGATCCGCCCGTGCCGTGCAGCACGACGACCGGCTCACCGGTGGGCTCACCAATAGTGCGATAATGCAGGCGCACCTCGGGCAGAACCTCGCCGGTGTGGAACTTGAAGTCCTTGGCGATGTAGGTGCCTTCCTTGGGCTCGGGATAGTCCGCTGCCACGGCTGTGGTGGCCGCGAGCGAGACGAGGGTGCCCGCCAGCGCGTGCGTGACGAGCTTCAGCTTCCCCATGGGCGATTCTCCCTGATGTGTTGTTATGCAACACGGAGCGCGAAAGCTCCGTTCGCTTACAATCGCACCGGGTGCTGAAGCGCGCAATGCACGCGGGCCTTCAATCCTTCGAGATCGGAATGAGGCGGGAGACGATCTGGTCCACCGGGTTGTCGCTCGCGGCCAGCCCTTCGGCGACGCCGCGCCGGTCCTCCAGCGGGCGGTTCTGGCTCATCTTGCGCTTGCCCTCGATCCGGCGGATCGGCATGCGCAGCCCGACGATGCCCTTGAGCTGGGCCTCGACGAACGGCTCCGGCGCGTCCGACACTGACCACGGATCGCTGCGCTGCTGCTCGTAGAGGTCCGTGAGCCGCGTCACCACCTCGCGCAGCCGGTCGGCCTCCTCGAAGAACTCCACGGGACCGTAGGCGGCGACGGCGAGATAGTTCCAGGTCGGCACGACCCGGCCGTGCTCCTTCTTCGAGGCGTACCAGGACGGCGTGATGTAGGCGTCCGGCCCCATGAAGATCGCGAGCGCATCGCCGATCGGCGCGGCCTTCCACTGCGGATTGGCCTTGGCCAGATGGCCGTAGAGCGTGCCATGCTCGCCTTCGTCGGGAACGAGATAGAGCGGCAGCGGCGTGGACATCAGCCCTTCGGCCGTCGCGGTCACGAGATTGCAGAGCCGCGCCTCGCGGATCATCGCGCGGAGCGCGTCGGGATCATCCTCACGGAAGGCGGGTGGGGTGTACATTGTTGAGGCACTGGGCGCTCAATTTGCCCATTCAAACCTAGCTTTCAGATGATTGAGATTACGATATGGCACACACCTATAATG
>QGUU01000624.1 GCA_003242525.1 Pseudomonadota bacterium
CGCGGCCCCGAAGGTTGAGACGGCGGGTGGTGGTGTTGGCGGCGCGGGCCCGGCAATCTGGAACCTCTCTTGCGGGTACGGGCCGACGCTTCGTCTCGACTGTCTCGGTGGGCTCGGTACGCCGCACGCGCGAAGTGGAACTGACCAAAACTGTCCAGTCGGTGCACCCCGACGACCAATTGCTGACCATTCCGCAGCACACCCTGCTCTTCCGCGCGCGGCGTGGGGTACAGATTGCGCTTGCCCTGACCGAGACCTTCGCCCAGGGCACGGAGCTGGAAACTCTTCAGGCGAAGAATGCGCGCGCGCCCCTGCAGGGCGATGAGGCCACGGCCTTCAAGAAGCTGCTTTCGGCTTCCGGCTACATCGCCGCTTTCACCTTCGCCGCTTACCTGCTGCAACTGATCGACGCCGACGGAGAGGCGCCGAACGACGTGGCGGAACCGGATTTCCTCTTCGACACCCCGCAGGACGCAGTCAAGGCGCTCATTGCCGGACTGGACGCGACCCTTGCCGGGGCTAAAGACGACGCGGACCTCACGACGCGCGCCCGCGCCTTTGCCCGTATTGCCCTCGACGGCCTGCTCCAGCGCAAATCGCGCTTCGACGGCGCGCTGGGAGCCTTCGAAAACATGCATATCCGCATCGACGCGGATGACTTCACTCTGGACGGCTTCGACGTAGCGCCGGGCAGGAAGTCAAAGCCGCTGACCATGACCTTCAAGAAGCCGGAGGAGGTCGTCGGCAACCACATCGCCAAGTATCAGGCGCTGAAACTCGCCAAGATGCTGATGGCCTATGATTTCGACCGGCAGCTCAACCCTTTCGTGGAACTGGGCGGCTTTCTTTTCACATTCATAGGCGACGGCGCACCGGGCACCGGCAAGACGACGCTCATCCAGATGATTGCCGGCCTGCTCGACAATTACTGCAAGGTGGCCGGCTATCCCTTCGTCTACGAGAATTTCGGCGTCGATCAGATCTCGTCCTACCAGGGCAAGTCCGGCCAGAACTGCCGACAGTTCATAGAGAACGTGCTCAACCCTCGCGCCATCGGCTTCGGCACCATCGACGATATCGACCAGGTGGCGGCCAGACGATCGGACGACAGGGCCTCGGCGGGGCAGCAGGAGATCACCGGCGTTCTGATGGATGCCTTCGCCGGCGCATCGACAGTGGTGCGCGGCAACTGCTCCTTCGGCATGTTTTCCAACTATCCGGAGAATGTGGACGACGCCCTGCGCCAGCGCGCCGGCGCCCGCTGGCTGGTGGATGGCCCGCAGACACTCGACGACTACATCGATATTTTCGTGCTGCTCGCCGGAAAGAACCATCAGATCCCCCTGGGCGATCACAAGCTCTATGCCGCGCAGGAAATCCAGCGCGCGGTGAGCGCCGCCTACGAGAAACATTCCAGGCCGCAGGAAGACGGGCTGAAGAAGGTCTATGAGCGGTTCATGAAGGAGATCGGCCAGCCCCGAACCATGGCCGATATCGGCCGCTACCTCCACATGATCAAGGAAGCGGAGCCACGCTTTACCGGCCGCGCCATCAAGAACGTCACGGACGCGATCAAGATGCGGGCCATGGATATAGAACTGCCCGACGAATGGTTCGAGAAGCCCGAAATCTTCCTGCACAAGTCCTACGATGAAAAGAAGGCGATGATCGAGGAACTGCGGGGGCCCTTCGACATGGACATGGTCATGCAGGAGATCAACCGATACGCCGATTCAGAGTTCCGTTATTCTGATCGTTCCGACGATGCGGCCGTGCAGAAAATGCTGCGCGACGCAAGGCTACGCGAGCGGGCTGCGAGAGAGGTGGAGGAATTGAAGGCGAAGGGGT
>QGUU01000139.1 GCA_003242525.1 Pseudomonadota bacterium
GACGTCGGCCGAGTGGCACTGGGCAGGATTTGCGCGGCGGAGGTGGCGGGGGTTTTGGCCGTCCGGGAGGGTTCGGCCGGCCCGGACAGTTCCGCATCCCTATTGGGGGAAGGGCCGGTGGGGGCGGACTTTCCACATTAGTCATCCTGGTGGTTCTGTTCTTCGCCCTCAAGGCCTGCGGCATCGATCCGCTGCAGATTCTGGCCGGGGGCGGTGGCGGGCTGTTGCCCGGCAACGGCCAGGTCACGGACTATAGCGAGCAGGGGTCCGGTGCTCCGGCCAATGACGAGATGAAGCAGTTCGTCGCCACGGTGCTTGCCGAGACGGAAGACGTGTGGAACGGCATATTCCAGGCTGAAGGGAGGACATATGAGGAGCCGACGCTTGTGCTCTTCTCGGGCGGCGTGCGTTCCGCATGCGGGTTCGCCAGTTCGGCCGCAGGCCCCTTCTATTGCCCAGGCGACAAGAGAGTCTATCTCGACACGGAGTTCTTCCATCAGCTGTCACAACAATTCGGCGCTTCCGGCGATTTCGCCGAAGCCTATGTCATCGCACACGAGGTAGGCCATCACGTGCAGAACCTCATCGGTGTGTTGCCTAGATTCAACCAGATGCGGCAGCAGATGAGCGAGGCTGACGCCAACCAGATGTCCATGCGGGTGGAATTGCAGGCCGATTGCTTCGCGGGCGTCTGGGGTCACTTCACCGACCAGAAAGGCCTGTTGGAACAGGGCGATCTGGAAGAGGCGCTCAATGCCGCCCGGCAGATCGGCGATGACACGCTACAGAAGCGGATGCAGGGCTATGTCGTGCCGGAAAGTTTCAACCATGGCACGTCCGCGCAGCGCCAGAAGTGGTTTGCCGCCGGGTTCAACAGTGGCAGGCTGTCCGCTTGCGACACCTTCAACAATCCGATCTGACACAGGGCTGAAGGCGGCCGGATCGCGCTGCGCTGGCGGCTGATGTCAGCAGCGCATGACCGACACGTTGTTGCCTAGGCGGCACTCGACTATAACCGGCGGCCCGCTGCCCCGAAGGGAGCCGCGTGGCAGCGAACGGATGGAAACAATGATCGACAAGGCCAAGGCCAGACGCGGATTGGCGCTGGTCTTCACCACGCTCCTGCTGGACGTGATCGGCTTCGGCATCATCATGCCGGTGCTGCCGGCCTATTTGAGCGAGCTGACCGGCGCAAGCATCAGCGAGGCGGCAATCGAAGGCGGCTGGTTGTTCTTCGTCTACGCGGCCATGCAGTTCTTCTTCGCTCCCCTGATCGGCAACCTGTCGGATCGGTTCGGGCGCCGGCCCATCCTGCTTGCCTCCGTCCTGACCTTCGCCATAGACAATCTGATTTGTGCGATCGCCTGGTCCTATCCCGTCCTCTTTATCGGGCGCGTGCTGGCGGGCATCAGCGGAGCCAGCTATTCCACTTCGTCCGCCTACATCGCCGACGTTTCCACTGACGAAAACAGGGCCAGGAATTTCGGTCTGCTCGGAATTGCGTTTGGCGTCGGCTTCGTCATCGGGCCGGTTCTGGGTGGCTTGCTTGGCACGTTCGGGCCGCGCGTGCCGTTCTACTTCGCCGCGGGTCTTGCCTTCGCCAATTTCCTGGTGGCCCTCTTTTTCCTGCCTGAGACGCTTGAACAGCAGCACCGGCGCAGCTTCGACTGGAGACGCGCCAATCCGCTGGGTGCCTTGAAGCAAATGCGGAACTATCCCGGCATTGGGTGGATTGGGCTGGTGTTCTTTCTCATGACGCTCGGCCATATGATGTATCCGGCGGTGTGGGCTTTCGTGTCCACCTATCGCTATGGCTGGAGCGAGACGGAGATCGGTCTGTCGCTGGGCGCCTTCGGCCTTTGCGGGGCAATCATCATGGCAACCGTTCTGCCACGTGTCGTCCGGACACTTGGCGAGTGGCGCACGGCTGCCATAGGCTTGGGCTTCACCGCAGCAAGCGCCTTCGGCTACGCATTCGCCTGGCAGGGCTGGATGGTCTATGCCGTGATTGTCGCGGGCTGCCTTGAAGCTCTTGCCGATCCACCGCTACGCAGCCTCGCCGCCGCCAAGGTACCACCTTCGGCACAGGGCGAACTGCAGGGGGCCATGACCTCGATATTCTCCATCACGTCGATCATCACCCCGATCCTCTACACTGCGATATTCTCGTGGTTCACGGGTCCTTCCGCTCCGGTCGTCTTTGCCGGCGCGCCCTATGTGGTCGGCGGAATATTCCTTGCGTTGTCCCTGCTCGTCTTCATCACCAAGGTGACAAAGCCTACGCTGAAGGAGGTCAATGCCGCGCCGGCCGCCGAGGGCGCGGGGCGATAAGCCGGTCCCTCGCCGGGCCCCATTCCCGACACGGATTGGTCATGAAATGACCTGCTGCCCGTCGGCCTGAGGTCTCATTGCGCCTGTCTGGTGAAGCGCGGGGGCCAACCCGGAGAAGGGACAATCATGTTCAAAACCATTGCACTTGCCGCGGGCTTCACCCTCATTGGGGCTATGGCGGCTGGCGCTCAGCAGGCCCCCGCGCCGCAAGGCCAGACACAGTCGCCGGCAGCCACGCCGGACGCTGCGCCGAAAATCCAGCGTTTCAACGTGGTCGACGTCAGCGAATTGCCCCAGGAAACCCAGGAGCAGGTAGAGCAGGTCGTCGCCCAGGCCAGCGAAGATTCGCTGAAGCAGCTGCGCAGTACGATCGACGCCACGCCAGAAGCGAAGGCGGCGCTGGATGCGAAGGGTGCGACGTCCGCGCAGGTCGTGGCGACCGCCATGGGCACGGACGGAACGCTTACCCTCATCACTAAGAAAAAGAGCTAGGGGTCCCGAGGCCCGCTCAGCCTAGCGTTCGGCCAGGGCAGGTTCGCCCTTCCGCGCACGGATCATGTTGACGAAGCGGCGGAAGAGATAGTGTGAATCCTGCGGGCCGGGCGAGGCCTCGGGGTGGTGCTGTACGGAAAATACCGGACGACCCTTAAGCGCGATACCGCAGTTCGATCCGTCGAACAGCGATACGTGCGTTTCTTCCACGCCTTCGGGCAATGACCTGGAGTCAACGGCAAAGCCGTGGTTCATCGAGACGATCTCGACCTTGCCGGTGGTGTGGTCCTTCACCGGATGGTTGGCACCGTGATGGCCCTGATGCATCTTCTCTGTCCTCGCGCCCAGCGCGCGCGCCAGCAATTGATGGCCGAGGCAGATGCCGAACATCGGAATGTCGGTCTTGAGCAGTTCGCGGATGACGGGAACTGCGTATTCGCCCGTCGCGGCCGGATCACCGGGGCCGTTGGAAAGGAAGATGCCGTCAGGCTTCAGGGCGAGGATTTCATCCGCACCAGTCTTGGCCGGCACGACCGTTACCCTGGCACCCAGCCCCGAAAGAAGGCGCAGGATGTTTCTTTTGACGCCATAATCGATCGCGACCACATGCATCGACGGCGCATCCTGCTCGCCATAGCCCCGGTTCCACACCCAGGGCGTTTCCTTCCACACCGAGGACTGCCCGGAGGTGACCTCCTGCGCAAGGTCGAGGCCCACAAGGCCCGACCATGAAGCAGCCTGCCGCTTGAGGTCTTCCACGTCGAACCTGCCGTCCGGCGAATGGGCGATGACGGCGTTGGCCGCGCCCTTGTCGCGGATAAGAGCGGTGAGCGCGCGCGTGTCGATGCCGAACATGGCAATGATGCCGCGCCGTTTCAGCCAGCGCTCGAGATGTTCGCCGGCACGGTAGTTGGAAGGATTGGTGATGTCGGCCTTGAAGATCGCTCCCACGGCGCCGGAACGGGCTGCCGGGGTGAGATCCTCGATGTCTTCGTCATTGGCGCCGATATTGCCGATATGCGGAAAGGTGAAGGTGACGATCTGGCCGGCATAGGAGGGATCGGTGAGGATTTCCTCGTAGCCGGTGAGCGCCGTGTTGAAACAGACCTCGGCGACCGCCGAGCCGGTGGCGCCTGCGCCTCGGCCCTCGATCACCGTCCCGTCGGCCAAACCGAGCAGTGCGGTTGGGTGTTCCGTGGTCCAGGGCGCGGCCATGGGCGGCTCTCCGTTGCAAGTTTGCGGGCAGGATTGTCCGCGCGGCAAAAGACGCGAAGCGCTGATGCTTCGCGTCATGATGTAACCTGTGTGGTTGCAGAACCTGCAAATAGGGGAAGGCGGGCGCACGGTCAATGTCTGTTGACCGCTGTGAAACGCTTCCCAGGAGCAGCCTTCGCGCTCCTTTTCTCGTCGTTAGAGGAGCAGAGCTACTCGTTGATTTCGGGCTCGACCAGGCTGGCCAGGTTGCGAAGCGAGTCCTGCCAGCCGAGATAGCATGCCTCGACCGGAATCACGTCGGGAATGCCTGTCTGTTCTATGTTCAGCTCCGTGCCGACAGAAACTTTCTTCAGGGTGACAGTTACCTGGATCTCACCGGGAAGGTTCGGATCGTCGAACCTGTCCGTGTAGCGGAGCCTTTCGCCAGGGACGAGTTCCACGAACTCGCCTCCAAAGGAGTGGGCGTTGCCGGTCGTGAAGTTTCGGAAGGACATTCTGTACTTGCCGCCTTCCCGGGCTTCCATCTCATGCACGGTGCAGCAGTATCCGTTCGGCGGAATCCACTTGGCCAGGGCGTCGGCCTCAATGAAAGCCCGATAGAGCTTTTCCGGAGTGGTCGCAAGGACGCGGTGCAAGCGTACGGTGCCGGGCATAATGTGTTCTCCCAATTGCCATCGTTGACTTCACAATGACGAACGAGGTGCGCGGAGTCCGACATCCATCGCCAAAATTTGCGGCTGTAGGGATGGATTTCGTGGCTCCCCTTGAGATTCCGCGCTAAATGCCATTTATCGGCGGCAGCACATCAGGAGCCAGCCATGCGCGACAAGGTGATGGACGAAGTGAAAGCCGCAATGAAGGCGGGCGACAAGGCAAGGTTGTCCACCCTCCGGCTCATCCAGTCGGCTGTCAAGGATCGGGATATTGCAAATCGCGGAGTGGGCAAGGAGCCGGCTTCCGATGACGAAATCCTGCAACTTCTCGCCAAGATGGTGAAGCAACGCGAGGAATCGGCGAAAGCCTTCGAGGAAGGCGGACGGCCGGAACTCGCCGTCAAGGAGCGCGAGGAAATCGCCGTCATTCGGGATTTCATGCCAGCTCAAATGGATCAGTCCGAGATGGAAGCGGCGATCCGTTCCGTCATTGCCGAGACGGGCGCTGCAGGTATCAGGGACATGGGCAAGGTGATGGCAGCGCTGCGCGAAAAATTCGCCGGCCAGATGGACTTCGGCAAGGCGAGCGGCACCGTCAAGCAACTGTTGAGCTGAGCGAAACGGGGCTCGGCGCGCGCTAGGTGCTCGTCGCCGTGACGATGGGCGGTCGCGCGCCACTGCGCCGTTCCGCAGCGAGGGAAAGGCAGGCGGTTGCCGTGGCGACCGCCATGGCGACGACGCCGATCAAGGGAAGGCTTCGATAGGAAAGCCCCGCGTTCAGCATGGTTGCCCCGACAAAGGCGGCGAGGGCGATTCCGACATTGAAGCCGGCAGGGATGAGCGACGAGGCAAGGTTGGGCGCGTCTGCCGTCCATTTCAGGATGCGGGTCTGGACGGCGGTTCCGATCGAGAAATTGACGCCGCCCCACAGAACGATGACCGCAACCATGGGGAGTGGATAGGGGCTTGTCGCGTACATAGCTGCCAGTACCAGGCCTTGCAGCGCCAGCATGGCAATCAGCGCTGGCATCAGGTGCGGTCCGGCGAGCCGGCCGCCGACGAATACGCCCGCCGTTGCGCCTATGCCGCTGGCCAGCAGCACCCAGGGCACGTAACTGGCGGCAAGGCCGGTGACTTCCGTCAGCATTGGCGTGATGTAGGTGTAAGGCACGAACTGGCCGAGCATCAGCATCAGCATGACAATGAGAGACGTCCACACCTGCTGGCGCCCGAGCACGCCAATCTCGCGCCTCAACCCTGCCGGTGGAGCAAGCAAGGCGCCTGTCGCGGGGACAAGCGCGGCTACGGCCGCCGTAGCAAGCAGGCCCAGGCCGGTCATCGCCCAGAAGGTCGCGCGCCAGCCCCACACATTGCCGTTGCCGGGCCCGCCGGTACGCCAACGATACCGGAAACCGTAAGACCGGCCAGAACAAGAGCCACCGCCATGCCCCGCCGCTCGTCGCTTACAAGACTGGTGGCGACAACCATTGCCACCCCGAAATAGGCGCCATGCGCGACCGCTACCGCGACCCGAAGGGCAAGCATGGACAAGAAATCCGGAGCGAGCGCGCAGGCAACCTGTCCAATGGTGAAGATGACGGTCAACCAGAGCAGAAGCGTCCTTCGCGCCAGTCTTGTTGTCGCCAGCGTCAGCAACGGACCGCCGATAGCAATCCCCAATGCGTATCCGGAAACGAGATAGCCGGCCGTTGGAACGGAAACGCCGAGACCGGTCGCCACTTCGGGAAGCACGCCGGCTATCACGAATTCGGTCGTGCCAAAGGCGAAGGCGGCCAGGAAAAGGGCTATCAAGGGCAGCGGCATGGTAAAGCCTTCGGCATTCCTTATCAGCGCGCCGAAAGACCATGGATCACAGGCACTGACAATCGCGAAAATCTGTAGCGAACATCATCCGCATTCATGGCTGACGGAGTCGGCAAAGCGCCGAAGGGTGGGTTGACGGAGCGGCATAGCGC
>QGUU01000625.1 GCA_003242525.1 Pseudomonadota bacterium
CGTCAGGACCACCGGCGAGCCAAGCCTTTCAGCCAACTGCCGCAGGGGCGCTTCGGCGCGCCTTGCCCCGCCCCCCGCCAGGATAAGCGGCCGGGAAGCAGCCCTCATCATTCTCACTGCCTCGTCGATCGCAGCGGAATCAGGGGCTGGCGGCCCCTTGACCACGGCCCCCAGGGACAGGCCTGCGGCAGGCTTTGCCATTACATCGAGCGGCACTTCGATATGAACGGGGCCGGGCCTGGCCGAGGCAAACAGGGTGAATGCATGTTCCAACGCGGCCGGCAGCTGCTCCGGTTGCGTAATGCGGATGGATGCCAGTGCCACTTGCTCCATCATCCCACGCTGGTCCGGCAATTCGTGTAGGTAGCCCAGACCCTTGCCCAGGGTCGGCAGGGCGTTGACGCTCGAAACGACCAGCATGGGGACAGAATCGGCGCGCGCCTGTCCCATCGCGGTAATGGTGTTGGTCAGGCCCGGTCCCGTGATGACGAAGGCAACGCCTGGGCGGCCCGACGCCCGCGCATAGCCGTCGGCCATAAAGGCCGCGCCCTGTTCATGCCGCGGCGTAACGTGCCTGATCTTCGAACTCGCCAGGCCGCGATAGAGTTCGACCGTATGTACACCGGGGATGCCGAAAACGGTGTCGACGCCATAGGACTCCAGCAAGGAGATAAGAGCTTCTCCGACGGTCATCGGGTTCCTCTCACTTAAGGGAAAGCCGGACGCAGCAAGCGTGCCATCCATGCCGGCTCACTGCCCACAATGCGCCTTTCATCCGCTGTAGGACAGGCGCTCATCCCCGGAGCACCGGCCTCGTCAGGCAGGTAGGCCCACCCTCGCATGCAATGCAGAGCGCATCGGCCTCGAAGGTCTGCACCTTGCAGCCCGCCGCCTCCATCGCGGCAGCGGTCTTTGGAAAGCCGGCGACGGCGATAAGCTGACGGGGCGCCGTGGCCAGCACGTTGAGGCTCAGGCCGTGCGAAGCATGGAATTCCTCCGGATCACCATGCACAAGTGCAATGCCGCGCTCGCGGAGCATCTGGTAGAAGGCGGCAGGCAGAAGCGGAGCATGGACCAGCGCAAGGTTTTCCGCGAGCGGAGAGATCACCGACTGCAGGTGCAGACAGGCGTCCTCACCCTGCCAGAGCGGCAGGTCGAAGCCATGAACGGAAATGCCCTTGGGCTCGAGCAGCGCGGCAAGCTGCCGGATGCCTTCCTGGTTGGTGCGGACGCCCCGACCGACCGCCAGCGTAGTGGCATCGACCCAGACACAATCGCCGCCCTCGACCTGGCCGGGCGCTTCGATACGGCCCAGCACCGGCACCCCGAGGCGCTCATAGGCGGCTTCGTGCAATGCCGGCTCGGGCTCGCGCAAAGCCTTGCCCATTGAAAGAATCACCGCGCCTTGATCGGTCACAAGGGAGGGATCGTGCGTGAAGACCGAATCGGCGAGCCCGTCATCGGCATCCGTCAGCCATTCGATCACGGCCCCGCTTGCGGCCACCAGCCTGGCGAATTCGTCATGCTGGAGCGCTGCCTTTTCCGGATCGAAACCCGGCCCATAGTGCCATTCCTCCGGCCGCGCATGACGCATTGCGCTTCGGGCCGAACGCATCAGGACACGCCGAAGCGGTGCGGCCATGGACTGCGAACCGTAGGTTTTCACGCCCCCTCCTTGGCTGAAAAAATTGGCCAAAATTTCATGTGGGCGCATTTATACACTTGCATCCCGCCGCCGCAAGTGCCGTAATACCCTCAAAAAAGGGGAATGCGCCTGAGGCGGCTTGGAAAAAGTTCGGCGCATGCGTGACGGGACATGAATCAGCGTAACACCATTC
>QGUU01000626.1 GCA_003242525.1 Pseudomonadota bacterium
TCACCTTGCCGGCGCGGTCGCGCTGATGCTTTTCGCCACCCGCATGGTGAAGACGGGGGTGGAGCGAGCCTATGGCGATGCGCTGCGCCACAAGCTGCGCTCCACAATGCGCAATCCGCTTCTGGCCGTGCTGGCCGGCACGGCGCTTGCCATAGCCTTTCAGAGTTCAACTGCAGTTACTCTTCTGGTCGGCTCCTTCGCCGGCGCGGGCATCGTGTCGGGCATCGCAGGCCAGCTTGCCGTGCGCGGCGCCGAAATCGGCTCCGCCATCGTCGTCAAGCTGCTGACGTTCGACCTGACCCTCCTTGTGCCGATCTGCCTGATCGTGGGCACATTCCTGTTCATGGCCACAGAGCGGCGCGACTGGCGCCAGATCGGCCGCATCCTGGTCGGCATCGGCCTGCTCATCCTATCCCTGGAAATGATCGGTCAGGCCTCCGAACCCCTGCGCGACAGCGAGTTGATGCCGGTCATCATCGAATATTTCTCCGGCGACCCGATCACCGCCTATCTGCTCGCGGCGGTCATCACCTGGCTCTTCCAGTCCTCGATTGCCGCCGTGCTCCTGATGGCGACGCTTGCCGGCCGTGGGCTCATCACGCCCGAACTTGGCGTCATCCTCGTTCTCGGTGTCAATCTCGGCTCCTCCGTCATTGCACCCATGCTGACGCGCGGCGCCGAGGCTGGCGTGCGTGTGGTTCCGGTCGGCAACCTGCTGATGCGGGGCCTGGGCTCGCTCATCATGCTGGTGCTGATGATGAACTTCAGGCCTGCTGTCGGCTTTCTCGGAACCACAGCGTCCGACCAGATCGTCAACGCACACATATTGTTCAACGTCATCATTCTGATAGCCGGCCTGCCTCTCGCAGGGATTGTCTATCGGGCGTCTGAGAAGATCGTCGCGCTCAAGGCCAAGCCGGAGGCAGCCGATGCGCTTCATCTTACCGAACTGTCGGCGCTGGATGAGGCCGCGCTGAGCACGCCTTCCCAGGCGCTTGCCAATGCCACTCGTGAAGCGGTGCGGGTGTGCGAGACCATAGAGATCATGCTCAAGCGCATCATCGAACTGTACGAAGATGCCGACGCTGACAAGATACGCTCGCTGGCCTCTCTCGACGACCGCGTCGATGACCGGCACGAGGCGATCAAGATCTACCTGGCCAAGCTGACGAAGAACAAGCTGACTGACGACGAGGCGCAGCGCTGCCAGGAACTCATCGGTGCCTGCGTCAAGCTGGAGCAGGTGGGCGACATTATCGTGCGCAACATGCTGGTTCACGTGCGCAAGAAGTTCGAGC
Organism: Pseudomonadota bacterium; assembly: GCA_003242525.1. Lineage (GTDB taxonomy): Bacteria > Pseudomonadota > Alphaproteobacteria > Rhizobiales > Rhizobiaceae > Mesorhizobium. The sequence continues at coordinate 1,299 of QGUU01000626.1, forward strand.
ATGGCCTTACCTTTACGGAAGAAGGCTGGCGCGAACTCACCGATTTTCATGCCGCCGTGCTGGCCAATGCGCGAATGGCGTTCAACGTTCTGGTTTCCCGTGATGCCGAAACCGCACGGCAGCTCGTACTGGAGAAGGACCGCTTGCGCGATCGCGAGCGCAAGGCCAGCCAGAGCCACTTCCTGCGCCTGCGCGACGGTACGCGTCAATCGATCGAAACCAGTTCGATCCATCTCGATACGCTGCGCGACCTCAAGCAGATCAATTCGCTGCTGACCTCCATGGCCTATCCGGTGCTTGAGGAGCGGGGCCTGTTGCGGGGCTCGCGCCTTCAGGCTGGATGACGCGCCCCAAGCGCAGAGCAAGGGCCGGAGACGAGTACGGGACCGCCACCCTTCTGCGCTATGCCGCTCCGTCAACCAACCCTTCGGCGCTTTGCGGACTCCGTCAGCCATGAATGCGGATGAGGCTCGCAACAGATTTCCGCGATTGCAAGGGCCGGTGTCCAGGGGTTTTTCGCGGCGCGATAAGGAATTCCG
>QGUU01000140.1 GCA_003242525.1 Pseudomonadota bacterium
TATAGAGGACAGTGCGGGATCAATGTTGAAGCCGCATTCCTCTATGTCGACGAAGACCGGAATCGCACCGCAATAGCGGATTGCGTTGGCGGTGGCGATGAAGCTGTGGCTGACGGTGATGGCTTCATCGTCGATGCCGACGCCGACTGCTTTGAGCGCAAGGTGCAGGGCTGTCGTGCAATTGGACACGGCACATGCATGGGGGGCTCCGACCTTTGCCGCGAACTCCTTCTCGAAAGCCGCTACCTCGGGGCCTTGCGTGACCCAGCCGGAAAGCACGACGCGCCGCACAGCTTCAACTTCGCGCTCGTCGAGCACCGGCCGTGCTACCGGTATCTGCCGCAATGCTCGTGTCATGCCGCGACCTCCGTCCCAATCTTGCGTTCCTGCTGCCACCAGGAGACGAGGTCGCGCAGGCCCGCCTCCAGGGGGATTTCCGCCTCAAAGCCGAGAAGCGCCCTTGCCTTGCTTGTGTCGGCAAGTCGTCGTGGCACGGCGTTCACCTTGCGCTGCTCGACGTGCTCGGCCCGGAGCGTGGACCCCATCACCTTCGCCAGCAACGCCGCAAGTTCGTTGAGGCTCGTTTCGGTACCGCTGGCTACGTTGAACACCTCGTCGGTCACGTCGGAAGATGCCGCGAGCATGTTGGCGCGCGCTATGTCGTGCACATGCACGAAATCCATCGTCTGAGTGCCGTCGCCATGGATGATGGGCGGCTGGCCCTGGGCGATGCGCTCCATCCAGCGGATCAGCACCTCTGTATAGACACCGTGAACATCCATGCGCGGGCCGTAGACGTTGAAATATCGCAAGGCCACGTAACGCAGCCCCTTCATTTCGGCGAAGCTGCGCAACAGCCCCTCGTTGAAGGCCTTGGCGGCGCCGTAGATGGTGCGATTGTTGTAGGGGTGATGGTCTTCGGTGGTGGGAAAATGCCCGGCCATGCCCAGGACCGAGGCCGATGACGCGGCCACGACCTTTTCCACGCCAGCCGCGGCCGCGGCTTCCACCACGTTGAACGTGCCTTCGGCCAGCACTTCGAAGGCAAGCCGTGGCTCCTCGGCGCATTGCGTGATGCGGATCGCGGCCTGATGGAACACAATGTCGCTTGCAGCGCACAGTTTTTGGACGAGGTCGCGGTCGCGAATGTCTCCCTCGACGATTTCCAGCGGAAAGGCAGCCATGGCCTGATCCAGGTTCGTCTGGCGGCCGCGCGTGAAATTGTCGAGCACGACGATGGATTTCGGGCGCTCCCGTGCGGCAAGGTCGGCAATGTGGGAACCGATCAAACCGGCTCCGCCGGTTATGAGAATGCGCTTACCCTTCATTGGCGAGAACCTTTTCGACTTCTTCGGCTTCCTCGGGCGTGCGCCAGCGCAAGAGGCGCGCAGGAACTCCTGCCACGATTGCGAAAGCCGGCACATCGGACGCTACGACCGCGCCCGCGCCGACAATTGCGCCCTTGCCAATCGTGACACCCGGCAGGATGACCGCATTGGTGCCTATGTCGGCCCATGCCTCGATCCTGACCGGTTTGATCTCCAGGTCGGTCTGGATGATGGGGATGTCGTGCGGAACGCCCGTATGGGTCGAACCCAGCAGTTTGGCGCCAGGACCCCAGCCGACATGGTCGCCCAGGAAAAGATCGCGGGCATCCAGAAACGCCTGCGGCCCGATCCACACGTGGTTGCCGATCGTGCAATGCCCGTCGAAGCGGCCCTGTATGCAGGCTTGCGCGCCGATGAAGACTCCCTCGCCGATGCTGAAGGTTTCGGCATGGCGGAACGCGGCGCCGGAACCGACCCGCAGGCCCGCGCCACATCGCCCGGCGAGCGTGCGCCAGATGGCGCGGCGCATGAGTGCGTCGATGGTTCCGTCACCCGTGCAGAAGCGCCCGTAAAGCTCGATCAGGCCTTCGCGCGAATAGGCCTGCCTGAGAAAGGCATCAAGACCCGCCTCGAAATCCAGGTCGCGCGGTGCGGCCTGCCTGCCATGCACGGCCTGCACGATGCGTCCATGCGCCTGTCGCTCAATGGACATAGGCTTCCTGCTCCATGGCGGCAATGACCTGCTCTGCCTGGCGGAGCGTCATGTCCGGATGGATTGGCAGCGAGAGCACCTCATGCGCCGCCTTCTCGGATTCGGGAAAGTCTCCGCGGCGATAGCCGAGTTCTGCGTAGGCGGGCTGCAAATGGACCGGGATCGGATAGTGCAGGCCGGTTTGTATGCCCTCCGCATCCAGGATCCGTCGAACTTCGTCGCGCTCGCGCACACGCACGGCATAGATGTGGTAGACGTGCCTGCGCCCGGCCAGTTCCGCTGGCGGCTGGGCCACGGGTGAACCTTGCAGCAACGCGCTATAGCGATGCGCAATTTTGCGCCGCGCTGCCGTCCATTCGTCGAGGTGGCGCAGCTTCACGCGCAGGATCGCGCCCTGCAGGGCATCCATGCGGTAGTTGAAGCCCTTGACCAGGTGGTGATAGCGCTGTTCCTGCCCCCAATCGCGCAGCATTCGCATTTTCCGCGCCTGCCTGGGATCGCTGGTCACAACAATGCCGCCTTCGCCGCAGGCTCCGAGATTCTTGCCGGGATAGAAGGAAAAGCACCCCGAAAGCCCCATGCTTCCGGCCATTTCGCCGTGATAGCTGGCGCCATGGGCCTGGCAAGCATCCTCAATAACCGGAATGCCGTGTCGCGTGGCCACTGCCATGATGGCGTCCATATCGGCCATCTGCCCATAGAGGTGGACGGGCATGATGGCCCTGGTGCGGGGCGTGATCGCCTTTTCCAGTTGCACCGGGTCCATGGTGAAGCTCGCACGACCGATATCCACGAAGACCGGCCGCGCTCCCGTCATGTCTATTGCTGCCGCGCTTGCGACAAAAGTGAAGGGAACGGTTATGACCTCGTCTCCGGGCCCCACGCCCGCCGCCAGCAACGCGAGATGCAGCGCGCTGGTACCGGTATTGACGGCGACGCCATATCCGGCGCCGCAGAACCTGGCGAATTCCTCCTCGAAGGCGGCCACCTCGTCACCAAGCACATACTGGCCCGACGCCAGGACTTTCAGCACGGCGGCCTCGATTTCTTCCTTGATGCCGGAATATTGCGCGCGGAGGTCCAACAGGGGGATCATGCGACATACCTCGCTTCCTGCAGTTCGATCACCCGTCCGCGCTGGGCGAGCGATTGGCTGGCCGCCTCGAGTATGCGCACCACGCGCAACCCGGCCATTCCGTCGGCACTTGGCGTGTCGCCCGCTTGGATGCATTCAATGAACTGGCGCAGTTCCAGGCCAAGCGCCTCGGCGGTGTCGAGCTGAGGCGCCCACATATCGCCCGTCCGATAGCCCACCAGCATCTGGTAGACCTTCTCGCCGTTCCTTTGCGGATTGCCGTTGAGGGTGATGCCCTTGTCGTAGACCTTGATCTTCTCGCTCGGCTCGAGATCGTCATAAACGATCATCTTGCGGCTGCCGCCGATGAGCGTGCGCCGCACCTTGACCGGGGCGAGCCAGTTTACGTGAATATGCGCGATCAGATTGCTGGCGAAGAACAGGTTCAGATAGGCGATATTTTCCGGCTCGCCGGCAACGTGGCTGACGCCGGTGGCGGAAACGGCAACCGGCCGCGCGTCCAGCACATAGTCCAGGATGGACAGGTCATGGACCGCCAGATCCCACAGGACGGAAACGTCATGCTGGAACAGGCCCAGGTTCACGCGCACGGAATCGTAATAGTAGATCTCGCCGAGTTCGGCTGAGGCCAGTTCGCGCATCTTGCGGACAGCGCCCGTATGAATGAAGGTGTGGTCGACGGCCAGCACCAGGTTGCGACGCGCTGCTTCGTCCACCAGCCTTTGCGCCTCCTCGGAAGTTGCCGTCATGGGCTTTTCCACCAGGACATGCTTGCCCGCCATGAGAGCGCTCATGGCCAGATGGAAATGGCTGGATACCGGCGTTGCGATGGCCACGGCGTGAACGCGCTTGTCGCTCAGCACCTTGTTGAAGTCGTCCGTCACGGAGACCGCCGGATAACGTGCCTGCACGGCGTCAAGGCGCTCCACGCTCCGATCGCACACGCATACCAGGCGTGCGCCCGGCGTTTCGCAGAAATTGCGCACCAGGTTCGGGCCCCAGTATCCATATCCGACAACGGCAACGCCGATCATGTGGCTCTCCTGAGCATGTCCGCGGGCGTCCCCCTGGCGAGAATGCGTGCGGGGACCCCGGCCACTGTGGCATGGGCAGGAACGTCTCTGGTGACGACTGCGCCTGCGCCCACAAGAGCGCCTTCGCCTATGGTGATGCCTGGCAGGATGGTGGCGTTGGAGCCAATGGAGACGCCGTCTTCGACCACGGTTGGCACTACGTCCCAGTCCGCGTCCGTCTGCGGAAGTCCGTCGCCGCGTGTGGCGCGTGGGTAAACGTCGTTGGTGAACATGACGCCGTGGCCGATGAAGACACCGTCACGAATGGTCACGCCTTCGCAGATGAAGGAGTGGCTGGAAATCTTGCAGTTGCGGCCGACAGCGGCATTCTTCTGGATTTCGACGAAGGTGCCAATGCGTGTGCCGGCGCCGATGCGGCAACCGTAAAGGTTGACAAGATCGGGGTGGGGAATGACCACGCTTTTGTCCAGCTCGACATTCGATGCGATCATGCTGCCCCTCAATCCCTCTTCTCGAATGGTGCGCCGGCCGCCCCATGTCAGCCGACCATTCCGTGGGAATGTCGCGGGTTTGTCCGCCGTTTCCAGCGCTGCCCACACAGCAACGAGATGGCTTTTCGGTGCGGGAGTAAATTGAAGAAATGGCCTTAGGGTCACACCACAAAGGTGTAGGGGGGGATCGTCGGCTGTATGCCGGCTCCGCCCATGGCGTCGACGTTTCTCCAACCGGAGAGGCCATGAACGAAGGTCTGATGGCTAGGGTTCAGTTCGCCTGAGCAGCGTTGCCCTGGCGGAGCGCATCCTTTGCAGATTCTGCGCGCCGAGAAGTCGCTTGGCAGAAAGCCGCATCCAGGCAGGCGACCGGCGAACCGCTGGCCATGTATCGCTGGCAAAGGAGCGCAATGCCTCGCTGCCTGCGAGATCGCCATCGTTGAAGGCCATGCTCGCCCTGCCGACAGCCTGCAGCGCAAGGGAGCGCAGGAGACTGCCCTGCAGCCTGACGTCGGACGCAAGCGGCGCGGCGCCTGTTGCGAAGAAGGTGAATAGAGCCGCCCGCCGCTGCTGCAGATCGCTTAGAAGGTAATCCCGGGCATAGGCCAGCGACATGTTCGCTTCGTGCCGCCTGTAGACCGCCTGCGGTCGCGCGATGAAGCCCACATCGGCGAACGAGGCAAGCCGGAGCCACATCTCCATATCCCCGCTGTGCGGCAGTTCTGCCCGGTAGCCGCCCGCCCTTTTTTGAAGCTCGGTACGCACGACAGCAGATGGTGTCGGAACCATATTGGACGCGCCGCTTCTGCGGATGAACTCCGCGCCGGTCATCACCATTTCCCCGCCAGTACAGCCGGGGAACGGACGCACGGCCTCGGTCGAGCCGTCTGGATGGAGGATCAGGGCCTCTCCGAACACGAAGCCGAGCGAAGGCACTTTCTCCAGCAATCGGCTGGCGTGGCCAAGCGCGTCGGGCAGCAGGTAGTCGTCAGCGGAAAGGAGCAGCACATGGTCGGCCGAGGACCATTCGATGCCTTCGTTGTAGGTGGCAATATGGCCCCTGTTGACCGCATGCCGGTGAAAGGAGACGCGGGCGTCGAGCCGCGCGAGCATTCGGCCGATCTCCTCGGTGTTATCGGGAGAAGCGTCATCGATGATCAGAACGCGAACGGAAACGCCTTCCTGGGACAGAACGCTTTCGACGCATTCGGCAAGGAAGTGAGCGTAGCGATAACATGGAACGATGACGTCGACCGAGTGCATTTCCGTGATCCCCGGCTGGAGGGTTTTAAGTATTCAGCTAGCATACGCATCGATGTACGATATCCGCGGGAAGCATTCGGAGATGGTATTCTTTCGAAAGTGCTTCGGCCCATACGCCTATTGGCGTGGGCTGCTCCGCGCGGGGGTCTACATAGTTCACCGATACGATGGACCGGCATTGCCTGCGAGCTACCGGGAGAATCGGACGTGCAGGATGGGGTACGCAAGGGGCTAGCGGGGATTAGACCCGTGGATCATTTGGCGTAGCCAACGGCACCCCATACCTTCATAGGCCATTTTGACGCCTATCGGTTCCATGCCCGAAAGTTCGGCGATGGATACAGCGGCCACGTTTCAGATCGAAGCGGCCGGCAGGGAGGGCCTGCCGCGGCTGCTCATTGCCGCCCGCATCTTCGGGGCGCCCGGCCGCCCATGGATGTGGCGCCAGGTGGTGGGAATGAACGCCTTTCGCCGGGAGCTGGTCTGTTGGGAACGGGTGAACCGCCAGACGCAGCCGACAGAGGGCCTGGACGAGCACATCATTCGCGGCAATCCGGCACCTTACGACGGGCCGGCGCGCTGGCTGCATCGCGCCAGGACGGCGTTCAGCGGAAATTTCTATGCCGCTGCGGGAGCCGAGCGGGTCCGCTTGCAGCGCCTCCTTGCCGAGCGG
>QGUU01000627.1 GCA_003242525.1 Pseudomonadota bacterium
ATTCCTCATCGACCGCCAAATCCGCGTCCCGTTCGCAGTCTTTGGATGACGAGATGGCCAAGCTGTTGGGCGAGCTTTCCGTCCATAAGAGGTAGGAAACGCGGGCAAAACCCTCGGCAAAAAAAACGGCCGGAGACCCGGCCACAATGTCATCTGCCCACCGCTGATTTGCCGTCAATCGTCTCGGTAAACCTTCTCGCGGCGCTCATGGCGCTCCTGCGCCTCGATCGAAAGTGTAGCGATCGGCCTTGCATCAAGCCGCTTGAGCGAAATCGGCTCGCCGGTTTCCTCGCAATAGCCATATGTTCCTTCATCAAGGCGCTGCAGCGCCGAATCGATCTTGGCGATCAGCTTGCGTTGGCGATCCCGCGCCCGCAATTCGATAGCACGATCGGTCTCCGAAGAAGCCCTGTCGGCCAGATCAGGATGGTTGGCGTTTTCCTGTTGAAGAAGTTCCAGCGTCTCGCGCGCTTCACGCAGTATTTCGTTTTTCCAGGCGAGCAGCTTCTGGCGGAAGTAGGATTTTTGCCGCTCGTTCATGAACGGCTCATCTTCGGAGGGTACGTAGTCGGTGGTAACCGTATCGTTCATGCGACTCACCCGAACAACCCCAAAATTGGCGCCTATATATTCGCCGCTCAAGGGCGGCACAAGCTCAATCGGCAGAGCGGTCACGCATTTGTTAAGCGAGGGGAACGGCCAAAAGGTCTTTTCCTGTGCGCATTTATGATGGTCACGCCGATCTCGCCTCCTCGTTGCACAAAAGAATGTTCCGTGTCTAAGTCTGCGCGGACGGCGGGCGGAACAGGGCGGTGGTGAGCAAACTCTATCTCCTCAGGCATGCCAGGGCAGGCTGGGCGCGCCCCGGCATGCGGGATTTCGACCGACCGCTCGACTCCGTCGGCCTGGCAGATGCGCAGGCCATGGGCGCCGCAATGCGGGCCCAAGCCTTGCTTGCTGAACTGACCCTGTGTTCGACCGCTCGTCGCTGCCAGGAAACCTTGCAGGCTCTGGGATCCGGAATTGGCACTGGCGAAGTGCTGTTTCTGGACGAGCTCTATTCCGAGGATGCTGTCCGATACCTTGCCCTTATCCATGCTCATGGCCGCGCATCATCATTACTCGTCATCGGCCACAATCCCATGATGGAGGTCCTTGCCATGGCGCTTTCCGGCGATGGCGAACCGGAGGCCCAGGAAAGTCTGGCGCATGGCTTTCCGACTGCGGCGTTGGCCACCATTCGCTTTGATGCGGGGCTTCACGAGGCCGTGCCGGGTAGCGGGTATCTTGAGGCCTTCCTGACACCTGCTCAGCTGTGATGCATTTCAAAGCCTTTCGCCAAAGCCTATATCGGGAGCGATTGTCGGTTCGTCACAGGTCAGAAGCGCTTGGCAGCATCACTTACCACATTTTCGGACGAGGCCCGCATTGCGTTCGACACGCTAACCGGGCGTGCTTCCGGCCTGTTCTCCCCCTCTCTGCGTCTTGGCGTCACCGGCCTCTCAAGGGCGGGTAAAACCGTCTTCATCTCGGCGCTGATCCACAATCTGGTCCATGGCGGCAGGCTGCCGCTGTTCGAGGCTCAGAAATCGGGGCGCATCGCCCGCGCCTTTCTGGAACACCAGCCGGACGATGCCGTTCCGCGCTTCCAGTATGAAGACCATATCGCTGCGCTCGTGGAAGAGCGCAGCTGGCCGGAATCGACGCGCGCCATTTCGGAACTGAGGCTCACCATAGAGTATGAGTCGGCCTCCGCCTGGAACCGCATGTTCTCGGCCGGAAAGCTTTCCGTCGATATTGTGGACTATCCCGGCGAGTGGCTGCTGGAC
>QGUU01000141.1 GCA_003242525.1 Pseudomonadota bacterium
GTCTTGAACCGCTGAAACTCCTCGAAGGGGGACAGCCAGGGGTTCTGGTAGTTCAGGTGAACCACAAAGCCCACGGCCACCAGATTGTCTTCCAGATGGTAGAGGAACGAGCCGCCCCCGGTCTTCATGTCGAGGGGCCAGCCGAAGGAATGCTGCACCAGGCCCGGTTTGTGATTCTCCGGCCTTACCTGCCAGAGTTCCTTCAGACCGATGCCGAACTTGGGAGGTTCGCGGCCTTCGGAAAGGCCGTATTTGGCTATCAGCTTCTTGGCCAGCGAGCCGCGCGCGCCCTCGCCGATCAGCACATATTTGCCCATCAGGGCCATGCCGGGCGCGTAATTGGGTCCGGGGGTACCGTCCTTTTGGAGCCCCATGTCGCCGGTGATGACGCCGGTGACCGCGCCCTGGCCGTCAAAGACCAGGTCGACGGCGGCGAAGCCGGGATAGATCTCGACGCCGAGCGCTTCGGCCCTGCTCGCCAGCCAGCGGCAGACATTGCCCAGGGAAACGATGTAATTGCCGTGATTGTTCATCAAGGGCGGCATCAGGAAATTGGGCAGGCGAACCGACCCGGCGGGGCCGAGCACCAGGAAGTGGTCCGCGGTAACGGGCGTCTTGAAGGGATGGTCGCTGTCCTCGCGCCAGTCGGGCAGGAGCCGGTCAATGCCGATGGGGTCCACCACGGCGCCGGAAAGGATATGGGCGCCGACCTCCCCGCCCTTTTCCAGCACCACAACGGAGAGATCGGGATCAAGTTGTTTCAGCCGGATGGCCGCGGCAAGACCGGCAGGGCCGGCGCCGACGATCACCACGTCGAACTCCATGCTTTCGCGCTCTACGTCGCTCATCTGTTCCTCCGCATTGGCCAGGCCTTACCGGGCATGTTGGTGGTCCCGCGCTCCATAGCGCATCAATACGAGACGCGAAACCGCCAGAAGAGTGACAAAGCGACCCTTCTTCCTGTCATACCGGCATCGTTGCAGCCAGATCAGCACCGGGAACCAACGCGCGCATTGAAAGCAGCTTTCGAAGAGCGTGTGGATCAGCCATACTTGCATGATGCGTGGTCCTGTCCATGCCGATCTCGTGGTCCAGAGCTTCCGCCTCGGATGCTGGCTTCTGCTTGCCCCGATACTCACCATGGCATCAGGTGGATTACATGCCGTCGCGGAAGAGCAGCATGGCGTATGGATAGCGGGCGCCTACTCCTTCTCCGACGAACTGGGAAGCTTTCGCATCACCGGCGTTTCCGGAAAGGGAACGCGTAGCGATCCCATCGTCGTCACCGAGGAATTCGAGTCGGCTTCGCCGACGGTGCTCACCATACGCACCGTCAAACCGATCAGCCCATTCGCGCCCACCGGGGAATATGCCAACGGCATCCTGCACATGCGTATGGACGTGCTCAACAATAGCGGTCACGCCTGGACGGAATTCGAGTTCGAACTGCAGGAAATTCCCGAACAGCCGAGCGTCTTCGGCGACGGCCTGTCCTTCGACCAGCGCAATGAGGACCCCGACAATATCGTGTCCAGCGCTTTCCGACGCTTCGACCGCGATTTCGAGCCGTACGACCGCCTGCTTTTCACCGATGGAACGGTGGATCCGCTGGCGACGGTGCGGTTCGAATTCCTGATCACCGATTTCACGCCGCGCTGGACGTTCTATCTGGTACAGGACCCGCGCATTCCTTCCAGCTGATCTTGCCAATCGCCCCGCTACGAACGATTGTGCGGCCATGACCCCTTCCTCCTCCAGCCGTCCCCTTGATCTGCGGGAACTGCTTGCGTTTTATGCCGATGCCGGCGTGGACGAGGCGCTTACCGAAGAGCCGGTGAACCGCTTCGCGCAAGCGGAAGGACGGGCCGCGCCGACCAGACCCGCCGAGTTGCCCGCAGGGGCCGAAACCGGGCGCCGCCCCTCGCCCGACGCAGGTAGCCGGGCTGCGCCTGCGCAAGCCATGGCGGTGCCGGACCAGGCACAGGCTGCAGCGGCGCGCGACCTGGCTCGCAACGCTACGACACTGAATGAATTGCGCGAAGCGCTCGCATCCTTCGACGGCTGCAACCTTCGCCTCACCGCCAAGAATCTCGTCTTCGCGGACGGCAACCCGGAAGCGGAACTCATGCTGGTTGGTGAAGCGCCGGGCCGCGATGAGGACCTGCAGGGGTTGCCGTTCGTCGGCCGCTCGGGGCAATTGCTGGACCGGATGCTGGCCGCCATCGGGCTCGACCGAAGCCGCGCCTACATAGCCAATGTCATTCCATGGCGACCGCCGGGCAACCGCACGCCGACGCCGCATGAAACCGAAATCTGCCGTCCCTTCATCGAGCGCCAGATCGAACTGGTAAATCCGAAGGTCCTGATATGTCTGGGCGGCCCCTCGGCCAAGACGTTGCTCCACACGACCGAAGGCATTCTGCGGCTGCGCGGCAACTGGCGCGAGCACGTCACGGCATCGGGCACCGCCATACCCGCCATGCCGACGCTGCATCCGGCCTATCTGCTGCGAACGCCGGCGCACAAGCGCCTGGCGTGGCGAGACTTTCTTGAAGTGAAGATCAAACTGCGCAGCCTTCAGGCATAAGCGCCTTCACTACAGTCATCCATATCAGCCTGGGGGAACAAGCTTGCGCGCCGCGCCACGCGCCAAGCCAAGCTGCCGTTCGCGCCAGATGATGAAAATGCCCGCCCCCACTACGATCGCCCCGCCGATCAGCATGTGGACCGTGGGCACATCGCCGAAAGCCAGATAACCTACGACGATCGCCAGGATCATCGACGTGTATTCGAAGGGCGCGACGGTGGAAACCTCGGCATGGCGGTAGGCCGACGTCATGAAGATCTGCCCTATGCCGCCGCAGAAGCCCGCGCTCACCAGCAGCAGCGTTTGCTGCCATGTGAGCGCCTGCCACCCCAACGGCACCGTGAGAAGGGCGACAGCGCTCGCCACCAGCGAAAACCAAAGCACGATTGTGGCCGTCTTCTCGCTGTGGACGAGACTGCGGACCAAAATGGCGGCGACTGCCGAGCAACCTGCTCCGCCAAAGGCGGCAAGCACGCCCAGCACTTCCTGGTCATTGAAGCCCGTGCCGGAGGTCAAGAGGGTCAGTTCCGGCCAGGAGATGATGACGACGCCCGCGAGTCCGACAACCACTGCGCTCCAGCGATATATGCGAATCGGCTCGCCCAGGAACAGGGAACTGAAAACGACGACCAGCAAAGGCTGCGCGTAATTGAGCGTGATCGCGTCGGGCAGCGGCAGGCGGGTCAGGGCGAAAAAGGTCAGGCCCATCGAGCAGACCCCTACCACTCCCCGCGCGATATGCCCCAACGGACGCGCCGTAGTGAAGGCGGTGCGCAGTTCCTTTCTGAAGCCAAGAAAGAAAAGTATCGGGAAAACCGCAAAGAAGGAGCGGAAGAACACGATTTGTCCCGCAGGCAGGGTACCCGTCGCCTTGATGAGCGATGACATGGTCACGAAGATCGCTACTGAAAGCACCTTGAGCGCAATCGCCGTCAGCGCTCCCCGCGCGCCGGGGGCATCGGAACCTGTCACTTTTTACTGGCTTTCCTGATCTCGGCCCGAATATGCGCCGGGGCGGACTGCACTTCGGCATGGCGGATGCGGCAAGCGCGATCAGCTACCCGCAGCACAAACGCGCCGATCCCGAAATTCGGCGTGGCAACCGTCATGAAAACCTCAAGATGACGCAGGGGATCCGGCCCACAGGCTGGCCGCAGTGTTATCAGGCCGCAGCTTAGTGTAAAGAGCGCCGGGCCAAACTTTTATGGGCCAACGAAAGGGCGGATAGCGGAATGCGAACAGACACCGGACAGGTCATCAGGCTGGAGGACTATCGCCCCAGCGATTACCTCATTCCGCGCGTCAATCTTGCCTTTCGCCTTTCGCCGGAATCGACCCTGGTGAAAGCCGTCCTGACGGTGGAACGGCGGGAAGGCACGGCCCTGACGGTACCGCTCGTCCTCGACGGTGACGGATTGTCGCTTCGCCGGCTGGCCCTGGACGGCAAGGAGCTTGACCAGGCTGCCTACGACGCCACGCCCGACCGGTTGACGATCCATGTGCCACCGGTTGCGAGGCAGTTCGAGCTCGAAATCGAAACGGAGGTGAACGCTGCCGCAAACCAGGCATTGATGGGGCTTTACCGCTCCGGCGGAGTCTATTGCACCCAATGCGAGGCCGAGGGTTTCCGGCGCATCACCTATTTCCTCGATCGCCCTGACATATTGTCGGTCTACACGGTTCGGATCGAGGCGCGGCGCGTCGAGGCGCCATTGCTTCTTTCGAACGGCAACCCCGTCGAGAGCGGCGACCTGGCCAATGGCTGGCACTTTGCCGTCTGGCACGACCCCTTTCCCAAACCGTCCTACCTGTTCGCCCTGGTTGCCGGCGATCTCGGCAAGTTGTCGGACCAGTTCACCACCATGAGCGGACGCAGCGTAGACCTCGCCATATATGTCGAACATGGCAAGGAGCCGCTCGCGGCCTACGCGATGGATGCGCTGAAGCGTGCCATGGCCTGGGATGAAAAGGTCTTCGGACGAGAGTACGACCTCGACGTGTTCAACATTGTCGCCGTGTCCGATTTCAATATGGGCGCGATGGAGAACAAGGGCCTGAACATCTTCAACGACAAATATGTGCTGGCCGACCGGGAAACTGCGACTGACGCGGATTTCGCCAATATCGAAGCCATCATCGCGCACGAATACTTTCACAATTGGACAGGCAATAGAATCACTTGCCGCGACTGGTTCCAGCTCTGCCTGAAGGAGGGACTGACAGTTTTTCGCGACCATGAATTTTCTGCCGACCAGCGCTCGCGCCCTGTCAAGCGTATCTGGGAGGTACGCACGCTCAAGTCGCTGCAGTTCCCCGAAGACCAAGGGCCGCTGGCTCATCCCGTGCGGCCGAGGCGCTACCGCGAGATCAATAATTTCTACACGGCAACCGTCTACGAAAAGGGATCGGAAGTGGTGCGCATGATCCGCACCATTCTCGGCGTGAAGAAGTTCCGCGCCGGCATGGACCTCTACTTCGAGCGACATGACGGCGAGGCGGCGACCATCGAGGATTTCCTGAAAGCCTTCGAGGATGTTTCCGGGCAGGATCTCTCGCAGTTCGCCCTCTGGTATAATCAGGCCGGCACGCCACATGTTGCCGTGACGTCTCGCTATGATCAGGCCGAACGGAAGTTCATCCTGGACATTGTGCAGTCCCTCCCCCCGACCCCGTCGGAGAGCCGCAAGCGGCTGATGCACATACCGCTCGCCTTCGGCCTTGTCGGCCCGGACGGGAAAGACATGGAAGCCACCGCTGTGGAAGGCGCCACAGTCGAACATGGCGTAATCCATATTCGCAAGCGGAAGCATAGGGTGACGTTCTCGGGCATCGCTGCACGTCCCGTCCTGTCGTTCAACCGCGGTTTTTCCGCGCCCGTCAACCTGTCGGTGGAACAGAAACCTGATGATCTGTTCTTTCTGGCCCTCCATGACAGCGACCTGTTCTGCCGCTGGCAGGCTGCCAACATGCTGTTTACCGGGGCGCTGATCGCGGCATACAGGACGCTGCGCGGCGGCGCTCGACCGGAATTCGAGGCACGCCTGGCTGAACTCGCGGAACACATGGCAGGCGACGCAACGCTCGAACCCGCTTTCCGGGCACTTGCACTTACCCTCCCCTCGGAGGCTGACATGGCGCGGGAACTCGGTAGCGATATCGACCCCGATGCGATCCTTGCCGCCCGTGTGGCGCTGGCGCGGGAAATAGCGTCGGCCAACCAGAAGCATTTCCGGCAACTCTATGACGATTTGGCCGACGGTGGCGATTTCAGCCCAGATGCGGCAAGCGCAGGGCGACGCGCCCTGCGTATTGCCCTGCTCGACCATCTGGTGGTGCTGCCGGAGGGCGCCGGACTGGCGGCTTCGCACTTCCACAGCGCTACCAACATGACGGACCGAGCAGCCTCGCTTTCCGCGCTGCTCCGGCACCATGACGGCTCGCCCGAGGCAGATGCCGCACTCGATGCTTTCGAGAAACGCCATTCGGGCCACGCCTTGGCAATGGACAAATGGTTCCAGATCCAGGCAGCCGCACCCGGCCCTCGGGCAGTCGAGAGGGTAAAGGCGCTCACCGGCCATCCGGCCTTTTCGATAACCAACCCAAATCGTGTACGTGCCCTGATCGGTACGCTGGCCAACGCCAACCAGACAGGTTTTCATTCTGCCAATGGCGAAGGCTATCGATTTGTCGCGGCGACCATCACGGACATAGACAGGCGCAATCCGCAGCTGGCCGCACGGCTTGCTACGGCATTCCGTTCGTGGCGCTCTCTGGAGCCGGGGCGGCAGGCGCATGCGCGCCATGCACTGCTGTCCATGAAGGACGCCGGCAACGTCTCGATCGATCTCAGCGACATAGTCGAGCGAACGCTCGCTTGACCCGGCGAGCCTGTCCGGCGGCATTTTTCGTAATGCCTCTGGACATCGCGAATCACCTCTGATTCTTTATTAACGATTCGGAAGTGCGGCGTTGCCGGATCGTCAAGCAGAA
>QGUU01000142.1 GCA_003242525.1 Pseudomonadota bacterium
CTTGCCCATTGCTGCCGCCGCCGTTTCATTGTCGCGGATCGCGCGCATCATGCGGCCCCAGGGCGAATGCAGCGCCGCCTCGCAAAGCCACACGAGCAGGAGGAGAACGGCAAGGAACAGGCCCGCATAGAGCAGCTTTACCACGATGGCGGAGGCGGCGCCCGGATCCGCCCCGATGCCCGTCATGAAGGAGACGAATGCTTCATTTGCCTGAAGATCGACCTCGTAGGGGACCGGTCGGGGGATGTTGATGACGTTCTTGACGCCGCGGTCCAGCCAATCCTCGTTCTTGAGCACGGCAACGACGATCTCGGCTATTCCGAGCGTGGCAATGGCAAGATAGTCCGAACGCAGGCCGAGCGCTGTCTTGCCGATGAGCCATCCCGCTCCGGCCGCCAGCAATCCGCCCACCGGCCAGGAAAGCAGCACCGGCAGGCCGAGCCCGCCCAGATTGCCTTGCAGCGCAGGGTTGATTGCCTCTACGGCGGCTACGGCCGGGTCGAGAATTAGCCGGTAGATGTAAAATCCAGCCAGCAGCAATGCTGCCAGCATTGCGGCGCGGCGACGACCGGCCGCCATGCGCCGATAGGTCCAGGCTGCAGCTGCAATCACCAACCCGCCGAAGACAAGCGCGACAAGAATGCGCAAACCGCCCGCCTGCCACGCACCCGGCGTCGGTGGAGTTGCCATCAGCACCGTCGCCAGCCCGCCGAGGGCAACGAAACCCATGGTTCCGATATTGTAGAGCCCGGCATAGCCCCAGGAGATATTGACGCCGAGCGCCATCACCGCCGAGATCAGCCCCATATTGACGATCGCCAGGGCGGCATTCCAGCTCTGGGTGAAACCCGTCAGAAGGATGAGCCCGCCGAGGAGGGCGAAAAGCAGCATGTTCCTTGCTGCGGTAGTCATGCGGACTTGCCCCTGAAAATGCCCGTCGGCCGAAACAGCAGCACCAGCACGAGCACGGCGAAGCTGACCGCCACCTTGTAGTCGGTGGTGAGCAGTTGCGCGAGCCCCTCGGGCTGCCAGTCGGCAGGGAGCAGATAGCCGAGGATCTTCTTGAAACTGTAGGTCACGAAGACTTCGGAAAAGGCGACGATGAAGCCGCCGGCGACTGCCCCCAGCGGATTGCCGAAGCCGCCGACGACGGCGGCGGCGAAGACCGGCAGGAGCAACTGGAAATAGGTGAAGGGCCGGAAGGACTTGTCCAGCCCGTAAAGCACGCCGGCGAGCGTGGCGAGCGCGGCCGACAAGATCCATACGATCGCTACCACGCGCTCGGGGTCGATGCCTGAAAGCAGCGCCAGGTTCTCGTTGTCGGAAAAAGCGCGCATGGACTTGCCGGTACGCGTGCGCTGCAGGAACCAGTGCAGCCAGGCAACGACGAGGCCGGTGAGGATGACGGTAACCAGCTGCGTGGTACGCAGGCCCAGCGATTCCTGCAGCCCGGTCCATTCGCGAAACTGTGCGGCCGTGAAGATGAAGCGTGCACCGTCCGCAAATTGCCGGTCATCGACGCCGATGATTATGCGGACAAGGCCGTTCATGACGAACATGACGCCGAGCGACACCATGACCAGCGTCAGGGAGTTGACCTTGCGCGTGCGGTAGTGGCGATAGACCAGCCGGTCTGTGGCCAACACGAAGCCTATGGTGACCAGTATGCCGACAGGTAGAGCCAGCAATGCGGTGGGTAGCGGGCCCAGGCTTACGCCCATGGCCTGCAGCCCCCATGTAGCCAGGATGGTCGCCATGGTGCCGAAGGCCATCGTGTCGCCATGGGCGAAGTTGGAGAAGCGCAATATGCCGTAGACCAGCGTGGCCCCAAGTGCTCCCAGCGCCAGCTGTGAGCCGTATGTTATGCTGGGCAGAAGCACGTAGTTGGAGAAGGCGACGAACGCGTTCAGCAGATCCATGCCTCAGCCTCCCAGGAAGGTGCTGCGCACCTCGGGATTGGCGAGCAGTTCGGCGCCAGTTCCGGTGAAGCGGTTGGCGCCCTGCACCAGCACATAGCCTCTGTCCGCTATCTCCAGCGCCTGGCGGGCATTCTGCTCCACCATCAGCACGGTCACCCCGGTGCGGGCGACGCCGATGATCCGGTCGAACAGCTCGTCCATGACTATGGGGCTGACACCGGCAGTAGGCTCATCAAGGAGAAGCACCGAGGGTTCCGTCATCAGCGCCCGCCCCACGGCGACCTGCTGGCGCTGGCCGCCCGAAAGCTCTCCGGCGGCCTGCCGTCGCTTGTCCTTGAGCACGGGAAACAGCGCATAAACCTGCTCCATCGTAGGGCGGAAATCGTCCCTTCGCAGGAAGGCCCCCATTTCCAGGTTTTCCTCCACCGTCATGGAGGTAAAGACATTGTCCGTCTGAGGCACTAAGGCCATTCCTTTTGCCACGCGCTCCTGGGGTTGCAGGTCGGAAATATCGTCTCCGGCCAGCCGCACGCTGCCCTGCCGCAGCTTCAGCATGCCGAATATGGCCTTCATCGCCGTGGACTTGCCGGCTCCGTTGGGGCCGACGATGACGGCGATCTCCCCCTTCTCGACAGCGATCGTGCAGCCGTTCAATATGTCGGCTCCGCCATAACCGCCTGTCATGGCCTCGCCGATCAGGAACGGCGACACGGTTTCGTTGGACGGCTCCGTCACGGGGCGCCTCCCAGCATCGCCTCCTGCGGACCGCTGGCGATGACCCTGTTCTTCAGCCCCGTGCCGAGATAGGCCTCGATGACCTGCTCGTTGCGGATGATTTCGGCGGGCGTCCCACGCGCCAGGACCTTGCCTTCAGCCATGACGATCACGCTGTCGCAGAGCCGGGCGATGAAGTCCATGTCGTGCTCGATGACACAGAATGTGTAGCCGCGTTCCTTGTTGAGCCGCACGATCGCCTCGCCGATGGTCTTCAGCAGGGTGCGGTTCACGCCGGCGCCCACCTCATCGAGGAAGACGATGCGCGCGTCGACCATCATGGTGCGGCCAAGTTCCAGAAGCTTCTTCTGCCCACCCGAGAGTGAACCGGCCCGTTCGTCCCGGAGGTGCGTCAGCGTCAGGAAATCCAGAACCTCCTCGGCCTTGGCGCGCAACTGCTCTTCCTCGCGTGCGATCGCCCGTCTGTCGGTCCATGTATTCCAAAGGCGTTCGCCACGCTGGCCCCCGGGCACCACCATCAGGTTTTCCAGGACCGTCATGGAGGAGAACTCCCGCGCGATCTGGAATGTCCTCAGCAGCCCCTTCGCAAACAGCTCATGCGGCGGCAGGCCGGTAATGTCCTCTCCCGCCATGGTCACCCTGCCGGACGTGGGTTTATAAAGGCCGGCGATGACGTTGAACAGCGTGGTCTTGCCGGCTCCATTGGGGCCGATCAGCCCGGTAATGGCGCCAGCCGGAATCTCCAGCGACACGCCGTCTACGGCGCGGAAACCGCCGAAATGCTTGTGAAGCTCGTGGCAAACTATCATTCGTCTTTCGGCGAGGCTCTGTCGCCGCGCCGCGCGTTGCCTAGGTGGGTGAAGAATGGCCCGCCGCTACAATGGCGGGCCATTCATGGTCAAGATCAGTGGTACTTGACGACCTTCATTGCGCCGTTTTCAACCACGATCTCCGCATAGGAGCCCGCGCTTTCACCCTTGCCGATGAATTCGACGTCTGAGCCGCCGACATAGTCGATGTCGCCGCCGTCCTTCAGGATCTGCAGAGCCTTGGCGAGTTCACCGGGATAGATCTTTTCGCCCGGCGCGTTGACCACGTCCATGATCTTGGTCTTGTAGTCCGCCGGCTTGGCCGAGCCGGCCGCCTGCATCGCCAAAAGCATGATAGCCGCGGCATCGTAGGTTTCGGCCACAAATGTGGCGTTGCTGTCGATGCCGGCGGCCTCAGCCATCTCCTTCAGCTTGGCGGCGCCGGGGCTGTCGGAGCCGGGACGGTCGCCGAACGATCCATCCAGTTGCGAGCCGAACTTGTTCAACAGGCTCTCGCCCCACATGCCGTTCGGGAAGATGAACTTCGAGAAGGCGCCCGTATCCAGCGCGGTCTGGATGATGCCGGCGCCGCCCTGGTCGGCATAACCCGCCACCACGAGTCCGTCGCCGCCGGCCGAGGCCAACGCGCCCACTTCGGCGGAATAGTCGCCCTTGCCGTCTTCATGCGGCGCGCTGAGCGTCACCTTGCCGCCGAGCTTCTCGAAGGACTCCTGGATGGATGAGGCGATGCCCTTGCCATAGTCGTTGTTGGTATAGGTGATCGCGGCCGACTTGACGCCATTGTCGATCATGATCTGCGCCAGGATTTCGCCTTCGCGGGCGTCAGACGGCGCGGTGCGGTAGAACAGGCCGTTGCTCTCCACGGTCGAAAGGCCGGGCGAGGTGGCCGAGGGCGAGATCAGCACCATGCCGTTCGGAATGGCGACATTGGTAAGCACCGCGCTGGTAGCGCCCGAACAGGTCGGCCCGACGATGCCCGACACCCCGTCCGACGTGATGAGCCGTTCGGCCGCTGCGGTCGCGGCACCGGCGTCGATGCAGGTCTCGTCGCCGCGCACCGTGCTGATCTTGGTGCCGTCGAGGAAGAGGCCAGAATCGTTGACTTCCTTGACCGCCAGTTCGGCGGCAGCGGCCATGGGCGGGGTTAGTGTCTCGATCGGGCCGGTGAAGCCCATCTCGATGCCGATCTTGATATCCTCGGCCTGCGCCGCGGTGATCAGCACCAGCGACGAAACGGTTGCGATCAAAAGTTTCTTCATCGTTCCTCCCATGGGAGCTCCCCTCTTGGTTACGGCGCCGGCCTTGTCCTTCATTCCTGCGCCCGGTTCAAGGTCAATGCATTTCTCTTCTAGCCGAGGAGCGTCCTCGTCAAGCCATGTCCGGAGTCAGCGAGCCCGTCCACGATGTTGAAGTGATGGCGGTCGGGTTCAATGACCAGGTTCGTGGTCGCTCCCAGGCCGACCCATATGTTGGCCAGAAGGACGCTCTGGCGCACAAACTCCTGCCGTTCACTGCCCCCCACCCAGCAGGTTAAGCGGGCGTTGGGCATGGGCCGCAACAGCGCCGGGCTTTCGGCAATGGCTTCGGCCTCGTCAATGCGCAGGATTTCGTTCATCTGCGTCATCATCAGCGGGCGCAGGTCATGTAGTCCCGAAATCGAGACGACGTTGCGTATGCGTGACTGAATGGCCGGGGAAAGCGGCGTGCCCGAGCAGATCATGCGGCTGGCCAGATGGCCGCCGGCGGAATGGCCCGTCAGCATGAGCGGACCGTCGACAAGACCGGCCGCGGCCTCGATGGCGGCGCCGACTTCGCGCCCGATATCGGCGATTCTTACATCGGGGCACAGCGAATAGGACGGCATCGCCACCGCATAGCCGTTGGCAATGCAGCCGGCGGCCAGATGGGACCATGTGCTTTTGTCGAACGCCTTCCAGTAACCGCCGTGGATGTAGACCACCAGCCCTTTCGGCTCGCTATCGGGCAGGTAAAGGTCGAACCGGTTGCGCGGTCCCGTGCCGTAGGAAAGGTCCAGCTGCGCCTTGCCCGCGGTAGCGCGCTTGTCGCGGAATGCCTTCGCGGGCCCGTCCCAGGCCGCAGGCCAGCGTTCGCTGCCGGCAATGTTGGCGCCATTGGCGTAGGCATCGTCCCAATCCGCGACGCGATGCTCCAGCATGCTCCCCCCCTTTGCTCAAGCAATGGACAGACAGCCGCGCCGCGTCAATAGGTATGAGGGTCCTCTGGCACAATCCACGTGGTCAGGCCGTGCTTTTCCCGTTCACCAAAGCCGCAGTGCGCAAGATGGCGCGCCTGGGCTCACGCCTCTGCCCATGTTCTGATGAGAGTATGCGCGATGGCGCCCCTTGGCGGGGCGATCAGCCCGTCGGGATGGGTGCGCTCAAGCATCTTCAGCACCTCGTCGCGGAAGAACCATCGGCAGTCTTCCAGTTCGGCGAAGTCGGGCCGGATATCTTCGTTGAGCGGCTCTCCGTAGCAGCCGATCATCAACGAATAGGGAAACGGCCATGGCTGGCTCGCGTGATAGACGACGCGACCGAGCCGTATGCCGGATTCCTCGAATGTCTCCCGGCGGACCGCGTTCTCGATCGTCTCGCCCGGCTCGATGAACCCGGCCAGGCACGAATACATGCCAGGCGCAAAGCGCGGGCTGCGCCCAAGCAGGCATTTCTCGTCGGTTGCCGCCAGCATGATGGCAACCGGATCGGTGCGAGGAAAATGGTCCGCGCCACAGGCTGGGCAATGCCGTCGATATCCGCCCGCCTTCATCTCGGAGGGCTGGCCGCATCGGGAGCAGAAGCGATGGCTTTCGTTCCAGGCAAGCAGCGCGGCCGCCTGCGCCAGGGCACCCAGCGCCGCCTCGTCAATCAGCCCCTGCGTGTAGACCGAACGGTAGTCGATCGCCTTTATGGAAGCCGGCATGTCCTCCGCGGCGATTGCGGCAGGCGCCGCGAGAACCGGGCCGTCATCGTCGAACCCCAGCAGGATGGCCTTTTCGAGAGACACCTGCAGCGTTCTGGTTGCGCCGGGTCTGAACCACGG
>QGUU01000628.1 GCA_003242525.1 Pseudomonadota bacterium
AAGGACGAATGAACATGGAACCTCCTTGCCCGGGCGCGTTGCGCCAGGCCTGTTTGCTTGACGACCTTTGGATGCCTGGTGAAGCGAAACGTTCCCGACCTCAGGTCTCCAGACCGAGCCGGCGCAGGACCGCACCGGTCAGCCTTTCGCAACGCCTGCCGGCGAAGGGAAAGGCGTCCATCAGCACCGGGCCGATCTGAGCGTCGATTTCCCTTCTCACCATTTGCCGGGCCCGATGCAGCCGGGTCTTGACCGTCTCCGGCTTGACGCCCAGCAGCCCGGCTGTTTCTTCCACGCTCAGTCCCTCGATGACTCGCGCCATGAAGACAGCGCGGAAGGTTGGCGGCAGCTTGTCGGTGGCTTCCTCGACCAGATTCAGGATCTGTCTTTGCGCCATTGTGCGCTCCGGATCGTCAATTCCTGGAAAGCGTATGATTTCGGCCTGAGCGGCGTAGGAGGCCGTGGCCTTGCCCTCGCGTTTCGCCTTTCGCAGCCGGCCAAGCGCTTCGTTGATGACAATGCGTGAGAGCCAGGTGCTCAATGCAGCATCGCCACGGAACGTTCCGAGATTGCGAAATGCGCGCACATAGGCTTCCTGAACGACGTCCTCGGCTTCCGCCGAGCGGCCTACAATGCTCCGTGCGAGCCGATAGAGCCGCTGGTTGTAGCGCGTCGTGATGGCGCGGAAAGCGCTTGCGTCACGCGCCAGCGCATGGCGGACGAGCTCTTCGTCGCTCGGGTCTTCCACTGAAACAGCGGGTTTACCGATCTTCGTGGCACTCATCACCGGCCTCCTTGTATGCCGCCGCTTTGATGGCTTGCAGCACAGAAAGGTTCCCGGTCCCAAGGCTACTCCTGAAAGCGGAGCCGCGCGAGCCTTCTTCCCTGGCCCGCGCAGCCAGGCAGCCTGTGTATCAATCGATGTCGAAGGACACGCCCTGCGCCAGCGGCAGCGCCTTCGAGTAGTTGATGGTGTTGGTAGCGCGGCGCATGTAAGCCTTCCAGGCGTCCGAGCCGGACTCCCGGCCGCCGCCCGTCTCCTTCTCGCCGCCAAAGGCGCCGCCGATCTCGGCGCCCGAAGTGCCGATATTGACGTTGGCGATACCGCAGTCCGAGCCCTCCGCCGAGAGGAATCGCTCCGATTCCGTGATGTCGCGCGTGAAGATCGACGAGGACAGGCCGGCGCCCACGGCATTGTGCATTTCCAGCGCCTCGTCAAAGTCCTTGTACTTCATCACATAGAGGATCGGCGCGAAGGTCTCCTCCGTCACCGGGGAAACCTGCCGGGGCATTTCCACCAGTGCCGGGCGGACATAGTAGGCGTCGGCGTAAGCGGTTTCGACGCGAGCGCCGCCAGTCACCTTGCCGCCCTGTGCCTCCGCTTCCTTGAGCGCCTTCTGCATGTTTTCGAAAGCAGCCCTGTCGATGAGCGGGCCGACAAGCGCCTTGCCTTCCAGCGGATTGCCCACCGAGACGCTCTCATATGCCTTCTTCAGCCGCGGCACGAGCTGGTCGTAGACGCTCTCATGCACGATCAGGCGGCGCAGCGTGGTGCAGCGCTGGCCGGCCGTGCCCATGGCGCCGAAGGCAATGGCCCGCACCGCCATGTCCAGATCTGCCGAGGGACACACGATTCCGGCATTGTTGCCGCCGAGCTCAAGCACCGCGCGCGCAAAGCGCTTCGCAAGCCGAGGCGCGACTTCCCGGCCCATACGGGTCGAGCCAGTTGCCGAGACCAACGGCACCTTGGGATGATCCACAAGCACCTCGCCAACCGCGCGTGACCCAACAAGGACTTTAACCAAAACCTTGGGCG
>QGUU01000629.1 GCA_003242525.1 Pseudomonadota bacterium
GCAGAGGGCTATGGAGTTGCAAAGTATTACAGGGACACCCTGGCCGGCCCGAAAAAGATGTATCTGGATAGCAGTTTTTTCTCAGATGAGGTTGTAGCCAAGCTGGAGTATTTGGGGTTCTCTCGGAAGGAAATTGAAAGGGCAAAAGAAGCACTAGATGAGGCCGGCGGAGATTATGGGAGTGCGCTTACTACCCTAAGTAATCTTTATATGAGCGGAATTTATGTGAGGACAAACAAAAACGCGCATTCCGTTCTCCAGGCGCTGCGTAATCTGGCGGAGGAACGACAGGGTGGCCGCATCTACGAACTTCGCATCAATGCCGAGCCAGAGGAGTTCCTGGATTGGTTTAAGCCGCTGTCACAGCAGAGTGAGAGAGTAAGGGCAGCCCTCGCGCCGATTGTTGAAAAGATTCGCCGCGCGAGCGTGATTGGCGCTCGCCAGCTGGGCGATGATCCAACGGGCGAGGCGATATACTCATCATTCGGTAGTCCGTTTGTGAGAGAGGCCCTGACTGGAAGTGCAAGGGGCTTCTCCGACAAATCCGGCGCATCGAAAGTTCTCCGCGAAGCTGGCATCAAAGGCATCCGCTACCTAGACCAAGGCTCACGCGCTGCTGGCGAAGGCAGCTACAACTATGTCGTCTTTGACGATAGCGTCATCGAAGTCGTCGCCAAGGACGGCCAGCCGGTAACACAAGAGCAAAGGAAGGCTGTTCTCGCCAGCACGCTTCCCACCGGCCCGGCGCAGCCTCAGCTGACGGCAATGGCATTGATCCGCCGTGCCGCGAACAAGGCCATGGCCAGCGTCATGAATCACGCTGACCGGGCCCGTATCCGGCTGCAGGATCGGTTCCTGATGGTGCGCCGCTATCAGGAGGCGCGCGAGAAAGACCTTGGCATCAAGCTGCCGCTCAATCTCGACGTCTACCTGGCCGAAGCCCTTTATTACGGGCGCGCCGGCGAACGGTTGCAGGAACTACGCGCCAAGTACATCGAGCCTCTGAAAGAGAAGATGATTGCCGCCGAGATCAAGGCGCACGAGCTCGGCGATTACCTCTACGCGCGTCATGCGCGCGAGCGGAACGCGCTCATTCGGAGTATTGACCCCGACAACGATGCGGGTTCCGGCATGACCGATAAGGAGGCCGAGGGCATCCTCGATCGCATCGCCAAATCGGGCAAGCAGGCCGACTATGCCGCGCTCGCCAAGATCGTGGACGACATGATCCAGGAGACCCGCGACACGCTTCTGCGTGCCGGCCTGATCGACCGCGAGCAGTACGACAGCTGGAATAAGACGTATAACTTCTACGTTCCGTTGCGCGGATGGGAAGTGCGCGATGAGGAAACCTCTGAGTTCCCGCGCACGGGCCGCGGTTTTTCGGTGCGCGGGCCGGAAGCCTTCAAGGCGCTTGGCCGTCGCAGCAAAGCCGATAATCCGCTGCTTTATGCGATCCAGCAGGCCGAGCAGGCGATCATCCGTGCCGAGAAGAACCGGGTCGACAAGACTCTTTTGCGTTTGATCGAGACTTACCCTGATCCAGAGGTTTGGCGCGTCTACAAGGGCGAGTATCGCCGTCGTCTCAATCCGCAAACCGGGCTGGTTGAGAAGTATTGGGTGCCGCCGCACTTCGTGAACCGCGACAACATCATTGGCGTGAAGGTTGGCGGGAAGCAGCGGTGGATTGAGATTAAGCACCCCGGCCTGCTTCGCGCGATCCGCGGCACCGGATCCGAAATTCAGGGGTCTGTTCTGGGCAATTTGCTCTTCAAGGCCGCGCGTTTCTATGCCGGATTGCTGACGAGCTACAAC
>QGUU01000630.1 GCA_003242525.1 Pseudomonadota bacterium
ACCGCCCCTTCCGATTTCCTCGCGCATGGTCGTCCATTCTTGTGCGCGGACTTTGCGATCTTTGCCGCAGCGTCATATCCGATCTTCGGGGCAAGCGCCGTCACCAGCATCAGGGAACGCTCCAGCGCTGCCTTGATGTTATCCTCGCGCGCTTCGATACCGACCACGCAATTGTCGGTGAAAGACACGGCCGCATCGGACAGGAGCTGGACCGACTGCAGGAAGTTGTAGGCCATGAGCGGATTGTAGACGTTCAACTCGAAATGGCCTTGGCTTCCGGCAAAGGTGATGGCTGCATGGTTGCCGAATACCTGGACGCACACTTGCGTCAACGCTTCGCATTGGGTCGGATTGACCTTGCCAGGCATGATCGACGAGCCGGGCTCGTTTTCGGGAAGCGCCAGTTCGCCGAGGCCCGACCGCGGGCCGGAGCCGAGGAAGCGGATGTCGTTGGCGATCTTGTACAGAGCCGCGGCCGTGGCGTTGATGGCACCATGGGAAAATACCATCGAATCATGCGCCGCCAGTGCCTCGAACTTGTTTGGTGCCGAGGTGAAGGCAATTCCGGTGATCTGGGCGATGCGTTCGGCTACTTTTTCGGCAAAGCCCACTGGCGCATTAAGCCCGGTGCCAACTGCGGTGCCGCCTTGCGCCAGTTCCTGGAGGCCGGGCAAGGTCAGCTCGATACGCTTTATCGAGGAGGCGACCTGCGCAGCATAGCCGGAAAATTCCTGGCCAAGGGTGAGGGGAGTGGCGTCCTGCGTATGCGTACGCCCGATCTTGACGATGTGGTCAAACGCCTTGGCCTTGGCGTCCAACGCCTCATGCAGGCGCCTCAGAGCGGGCAACAGGTCGTGAATGATGCGCTCGGCACAGGCGATGTGCATGGCCGTCGGAAAGGTATCGTTCGACGACTGGCTCATGTTGACGTGATCGTTCGGATGCACCGGCTTCTTTGAGCCCAAGGTGCCGCCAAGGATCTCGATCGCCCGATTTGAGATCACCTCGTTGGCGTTCATGTTCGACTGCGTGCCCGAACCTGTCTGCCAGACTACCAGCGGGAAATGATCGTCGAGCTTGCCGTCGATCACCTCCTGGGCAGCCTGGATGATCACCTTTCCGATCGCCGGATCGAGCTTGCCGAGTTCCATATTCACTTCGGCGGCCGCGCGCTTGACGATACCCAGTGCGCGAATGATCGAGGCGGGCTGCTTCTCCCAACCGATCCGGAAATTGCCCAGCGAGCGCTGCGCCTGCGCCCCCCAGTAACGGTCGGAGGGAACCTCGATCGGCCCGAACGTATCGGTTTCGGTTCTGGTCTTCTGCTCGCTCACGACTGGCTCTCCAGATATATGATGGAGAGGGCCTACCGCGTTGCACAAAAGCCTTCAAGGGGAGATTGAGCCGGCTGGCGATGCAAATCGATTGAGGGGTTCGATGAAGATGCGCGCCGTGTGAGGTGGCGGCAACCAGCCGCCGAATTCAAGCATGCCTGTTATCCGACGGGGCCTTGGCAACCTTCCGGCTCAGGATTCCTTGCCCTCTACGCTACTGCCGGGTCCGATGACCCCGAAATCCTGCGATTTCACGCCGCTGTCTGCTGTCAGGAAACCATCGGCTGCCAGCCCGCGGCGAAGCAGTTCTCGAACAGCCGCCGCGCGGCTAGGCATGCGTTTTTCAAAGCGCCAATTTTCGACCGCGAGAAGCTCCTCAGCGCTCAACATAACCTGGAGGCGTTCCGGTCGTTCAAGCTCAGACATGGCATCCTCCGCGCCGAAGAAGACGAATGAGTAAGCAACTCGTTCCACTCATTA
>QGUU01000631.1 GCA_003242525.1 Pseudomonadota bacterium
TGGTATGGATCAGGACAAGGCCCGATACGGTGCCGGCGAGACCGAGCAGCCCAAGTATGCGGGCGGACGGGATCAGCACGATCTGGAACGGGATGAAGCAGGCAAGCAGCATCAGGCCAAAAACGATCGTGTCGCCGCGAAAGCGCCATTTCGTCAGCACGTAGCCGTTGAGCGCGCCGAGGACGGTGGAGATGGCAACCGCCGGCACCACCATCAGAACCGAGTTGAGGAAATAGGGCTTGAGGCCGGTCGGCGACACGCCGATCTGCGCCGTGGACCAGGCAGACTGCCAGGGCGCGATGGTCCACTGCTGCGGCAATGCCAGCATGTTGCCCTGGCGGATTTCCTCCAGCGGCTTGAGCGAGTTCACCAGCATGACGTAGAGCGGCAACAGGTAGTAGACCGCGAAGAGAATCAGCAGCCCGTAGATCGCCGCGCGAATGAATACGCCGTTGCGCATGGCATTGTCCCGGGCGGCGTTCATTTCTTCTGCCCCAGTTCGGAATAGAGATACGGAACGATGATGGAAAAGATCATCATCAGCATGATGATTGCCGAGGCCGCACCCATGCCCATCTCGTTACGGCCGAAGGTGAACTTGGTCATGAACAGCGCCGGGGTCCAGGTCGAGGTCCCGGGGCCGCCGTCGGTCATGGCCACCACCAGGTCGTAGGACTTGATGGCCAGGTGGGCGAGCACCACGAAGGCCGAAAGAAAGACCGGACGCATCAGGGGAATGATGATGCGGCGGTAGATGGTCGTCGTCGAAGCGCCGTCGATCTGGGCGGCCCTGATGATTTCGCTATCCACCCCGCGCAAGCCGGCCAGGAACATCGCCATGACGAAGCCGGATGACTGCCAGATTGCCGCAATGACGATCGTGTAGATCGCCATCGAACTCTGCTTTATCCAGCGGAAGGAAAAGCCCTCCCAGCCGAGCTGGTGCATTACGTGCTCCAGGCCGATGCCGGGGTCGAGGAACCATTTCCATGCCACGCCGGTGACGATGAAGGATAGAGCCATCGGATAGAGATAGATCGGCCGCAGCAGTCCTTCGCCGCGTATCTTCTGATCCAGGAATATGGCCAGCGCCAGGCCCAACACGGTGCAGATGATGATGTAGAGCACCGAAAATATGGCCAGGTTCTTTAGCGAGACGATCCAGTTCGGATGGTTGAAGAGCCGCACATAGTTGTCGAAGCCGACCCAGGTGGAGAAGTCGGGCAGGAGCTTCGAGCCTGAGAAGGACAGGAAGCCGGTAAAGACGATGAAGCCATAAACGAAGACGAGGATGAGCGCGAAACTCGGAGCCAGCACCAGCTTCGGCAGCAGGTTCTGCAGCACTTCCTTCGGTGCGCGGCTGGTCCGGGTGAGGACCGGTGCAATCTCGGCTTGTGTCTGCGTCATGGCCAGTTCCCGAAATGTGATCGAAACACGGTGCTGTTCCCGCCTTTCCACCGCCTCGTCTCCACAGTGGTGGACAGGCTGGCGGTGACGTCCGTGGCTCTCCCGGCTGCTGGGAGAGGCAAGGAGCGGGGGGCGGCGCCATTGCCGCCCCCCGGAAGCGCTTAGCCCTTGGCTGCGGCCACGGCGTCAGCGAGTTCCTTGGCTGCATCCTTGGAATCAAGATCGCCGTTGAAGTGGCGGGTCACCACGTCATAGACAGCGTTCTTGATGGCGGCCGGCGCGGCATGCCCATGGGCCATGGAGCCGAACAGCTTTCCGCTGGCGCTTGCCTCGGCCAAATCCTTGATGCCCTTCTTGCCGCAGTCGTCGAAAGCGGTGTCCGGAACGTCGGTGCGCGCG
>QGUU01000632.1 GCA_003242525.1 Pseudomonadota bacterium
CCCTACAACTATCAGGATCACCTCTACGACAAGAGCCGGCCGGAAAATCTTACCTTCCTCGAACGGTTCCGTGCGCTGCTGGATGAATATCCGGCTGCCGCCGCAGTCGGCGAGGTGGGGGATTCCCAGCGCGGGCTTGAGATTGTCGCCTCCTATACGCAGGACAACAAGCGCGTGCAGATGTGCTACGCATTCGATTTCCTGGCCCCTGAGAAACTCAGCGCCGCCAAGGTTCGCCACGTCCTGCAGGAGTTTGGACAAGTGGCCAGGAGCGGCTGGTCGTGCTGGGCTTTTTCCAACCATGACGTGAAGCGCCATGCCTCGCGCTGGGCCGAGGGCGAGGCTGATCCCGGCGCCTACCTCAAGGTCGTTTCCGCTCTGCTGATGTCGTTGCGCGGTTCCGTCTGCCTCTATCAGGGCGAGGAACTGGGGCTGACCGAAGCCGATCTCGCCTTCGAGGATTTGCGAGACCCATATGGCATCCGCTTCTGGCCGCAGTTCAAGGGGCGTGACGGCTGCCGCACCCCTATGGTCTGGTCGGCAGGAGCGAGAAATGGAGGTTTCTCGCAAGAACGCCCATGGCTGCCGGTACCTGAGGAGCATCTGGGCAAGGCAGTCGATGTGCAGCGAGGTGACGAGGCTTCGTTGCTGGAGCACTATCGGAGGTTTCTTGCCTTTCGGCGTCTTCACCCGGCGCTGGTCAGGGGCGACATCAATTTCCTGCCGAGCGAGGGCGAGACGATCGCCTTCACGCGCGGCAACGGCACTGACAGATTGGTGTGCGTGTTCAATCTTGCCAGCCATCCCGCCTTGGTCGATCTGGGCTCGGATCTGCGCCTCCAGCCTGTTTCAGGACATGGTTTTGCTGGAGAAGCGGAGGCAGGCCGGGTGCGGCTTGGGCCCTATGGCGCGTGGTTCGGGCGCATGGTCTGAATGCCAGAGGTGGAATTCAAGCGAGGGCCGGAATTGCGCTTAGCGTGGCTCCGTCCGGCTCAGATAGGCACGGGCGATGGCATGCATGCGGGCCTCGTCGAAGCTCGGCCCGTGGCCGCCATGACCGATACGGATCGGCAGTTCGGCAAGCCGCTTCATCGTCTTGCGATAGGCGGTGCGGTCGGAATCGGGCAGGTCGTCGATCAACACGTCATCGTAGATGGCGTCGCCGCTGAACAGAACTCCGTCACGCTCGTCATAAAGCGCAATGGAATCTGGCGAATGGCCGGGTAATTCCAGGACGCGGAAGCTGCGGTCGCCCAGATCGAGGATATCTCCTTCTGCAAGCATGCGGGTCAGCGGCGCCGGAGGGATGGCATAGTCTGAAGCCGACCAGCCGCTTGCGGGTGCTTGCGTCACTGGTTCCGGCAGGTCGCGAAACATATGCGCATAGGTCGCGCTGTCGGGCATGGACAGGAAGGCTTCGGCGCTGGCGGCGGGCCCCGCCCGCAGGTCGAATTCATGCAGCGAGCCGACATGATCGAGATGGATATGGGTAACCACAACGATCAGGGGCTTGCCAGGCGGCGTGTCGATCTCGCCTGCCAGTGGTGAAAGGCCCATGCCGGTATCGACCAGAAGATCGGCGTCGCGCCCCTGCAAATGCCAGATATTGGCGCGGACATAGGTGTTGACGAAAGGCTCGGTCAACATTGTCGTTGTCGCGTCGACGGCGACCTTGCTGAACCAACCCTGTGTTGACATGTTCTCACACGAAAGGCTTGCCGAGCTTGAATTTGTTGGGCACAAGGGGCCTTAAATAGGCAAGCCAAGGCCCGGAAAGATCGTTTTCCTCGCCTTTCAGGAAATCCT
>QGUU01000633.1 GCA_003242525.1 Pseudomonadota bacterium
GCGCCGGGCGACCGCGGCAAAGGCGGCTTCCTTGTGCGGTATCGTGACGTTACCGCCCACAAAGCCGCGTTCTGACAGAGTGGATAGAAAGTCCTCGAAATCCGAAGGCGCCACGTCCATTGCCTCATAAGTGCCGGCAATATCATAGCGGCGCAGCCAATATGCATGGATCTTCGGCGAGCGTGAATGGGCGATGGGATGGCCGACGACAAAGGCCTTGAGTGCCGGCTCAGCCATCAATGGCCCCCAGGCGGCGCAATTCTGCCAGAACCGCCAGGAGCGGCAGCCCGACAATGGTGAAGTGATCGCCCTCGATCCTTTCGAAGAGCTGGATTCCTTCACCTTCGACCTGGTAGGCGCCTACGCTCTGCAACGCCTTTTCGCCTACCCTTGCGAGATGCCGGCCGATGAAGGCAGGGTCGAGATGCCGCATGGTGAGCGAAGCCACGCCGACATAACGCCACAGAACGTCGCCATTCCGCGCCAGCACCGCGGCGCTGTTCAGCTGATGGGTATTGCCGGACAGGGCAAGCAGGGTGCGACGCGCGGCTTCCATGTCAGCCGGCTTGTGAAACAGCCGGGCTCCAAGTGAAAGCGTCTGGTCACAGCCCAGTACAAGCCGCCCTGGGACACGTTGGCTGACCTCCACCGCCTTGGCCTCGGCAAGCACAAGCGCCACATCCTCGGGCGAGGCGCCGCTATCCTTCAGGGGCGCTTCCACTGCCCGTTCGTCCAGTTCGGCCGGCACGGCCTCCACCGCAACCCCGGCATTGACGAGCAACGCCTTGCGGAACGGGCTGCCGGAGGCGAGGATGAGACTTTCAGTCATTGAAATGTCCTCTGCTTTCGTGCGGGTCTAAATTGGCCGACCGTCGGTGCTTAAAGCATTTTTGCGGTCGGTTGAATGCTTGTCCGGCGGAAACGTTTCACGTGAATCCGGCGCATGTCGATCGAAAAAGGTCGTACGGCGCGCCATTTCAGTACCCGTTCCTTCCGCCAATCGGAGCCAAGCCTCACCTTCGCAACCCTGGACCGGCCTGGCTAACGGCCCTTACCGCGCAGAGCGAGAATTGCTGCAGCCGTTTCCTCGATCGAGCGGCGACTGACGTCAATCATGGGCCAATTGTGGCGCGTGCAGATCTGGCGGGCATAGGCGAGTTCTTCGGCTATCACCGCACGATCCGCATAGTCAGCGGCGTCGAACGACATGGTGCTGCCGAGCACCCTGTTTTGCCGCACATGCGATATGCGCTCAACGGTTGCGACCAGCCCGACTACCAATGGCCTTGTCGCCTCGACCAGGCTTTGCGGCACAGGCACGCCGAGCACGATGGGAATGTTGGCGGTCTTGATGCCACGATTGGCGAGATAGATGCTGGTCGGCGTCTTGGAGGTTCGCGAAATGCCAATCAGGACGATATCGGCCTGATCGACCTCATCGGGCAATTGCCCGTCATCATGCTCCATGGTGAAGTTCAGCGCCTCGATGCGGCGGAAATAGTCGGCATCCAGCACATGCTGGGCCCCGACACGCCGTCCGGCCGGTGCACCCAGATAGGATTGGAAGACAAGCAGGACCGGTTCCAGCACGGAAACGCAAGGCAACCCCAAGGCAGCACAGTGCTCATCGATCCGGCGGGCAAGCGCCTGGTCTACCACCGTATAGAGGACGATTCCCGGCTCCTCCTCTATGTCGTCGAACACCTTCATCAGCTGCCGTTCGGTACGGATGAGGGGGTAGACTTTAAAAAACCTGACGGGCCGGACAACCAACTGGGTGAATATCCTATGGAGCCCGCA
>QGUU01000634.1 GCA_003242525.1 Pseudomonadota bacterium
TGTTGAGGAGGAGGCGGGAAACCCGATCGTGCGCCAGGTAGGTCCAGGCTGCACCTGCTTTATTCCCGAAAGCCGCTATCATTCCACGCTGAATACGGGCAGCGCGCCGATGCAACTCTTCGTGGTCTATTCTCCCGCCGGACCTGAACGGACGTTGAGAGAGCTGCCGGACTTCAGGCTGATTCCGGCAGGGGCGTGAGCGCACCAAACGCTCGCGCTATGGTCAGCTCTACTGGCCGCCGCGGTTCCAACCCCGGCCCCGGTCGCCGAACATCTCGTAGCCGGTTTCGGTTACAGCTACCGTGTCTTCCAGCTTGATGAAGCCTCGGGTGGGGTGAAGCATGGTGGTCTCTATCGAAAGCACCATTCCGGCCTCCAGCGGCCTGGTCGAATAGGTGCCTTCATAGCTTACCGGGTGGTTGGTCATCAGGAACGGCACCTCGTGGGTGATAAGCCCCATGCCATGGGCGAAGAAGTCCGTGAACGCCGCGCTGGGGGAAGCTTTCAACACACTCTCCGCATGGGCGATCATGTCGCCGCCCAGCACACCGGCCCGCACCTTCGAGAACGCCGCCTGCTGCACGGCATCGACCTCCGCCAGCAAATCCTCAAGCTCGGAATCCGGCTCGCCCAGCACACCCATCCGGCACAGATCGCCGATATAGCCATGATAGTTGCCGCCCGAATCGATCGACAGCACTTCACCCTTCTTCCACGCCTGATCCGACGCGGCTCGATTGTGACTCGACCCCAAGGTCAGCAGGCAATATTCGAAATGACCTCCCCGATTTGTCTGCTCGCAGCGAAGCCTTTCGATGATCTCCCCCTTGGTGGAACCTTCACGCGCCCAGGCGATGGTGGCCAACATGGCATCCGTGATGATCTCCGATGCCTTCTTCAGCAAGCCAAGTTCGTGCGGCGTCTTGAGTGCGCGCATTCGCTCCAGCATGCCGGTCGCATCGACCAGCTTCGCTTCGGGCAGTGACTGTCTGAGCGCCATATATGCATCAGAGGGCAGGAAAGACGGCTCTATGCCTATCCTGGCACCGGCTTTGCCGATCGTTTTCAGATGCTCGATCCCGAGACTCGCCGCGTCCAGCGTACCCCAGCTCGACAGATGAAGCGTCGGTGTCCAGAAGGGGTTGTTCTGGTGCTCGCCGCCTTCCATCCGGTTGCCGATATAGGCCGCGTGATCAGGTCCGCCCTTCTCATAGATGACGATGGGCAGATAGCGGCTATGGCCGATCGCATCCATGGCCGAGAAGAAGATGAACTTGTAGCCGCCCAGCAGATATTGGGTGTTGTGCTTAGAGGTCGCGAACAGAACGTCGATGCCTGCGTCTTCCATCAAGCGATCGACTCGCGCCTGATCGAATGGCGGCAGCGCCGTTCTCGCCGGGGCGATGTTCATGAATCTCCTCCCTGTCGGTTCGGCCCGCGGCCGTCACGTTTTTAAAGCCTAGTCTGCACCATCCAATCCATTCTGGTCCAGCCAGTAAAGGCAAAAAGCGCGTAGCTGCTGGACATGGGTAGCTATTCCGGCATGTCTGGCCCGGCCGGGAGATCAGGGCTCGGCCAGAAAACGAACCGCGGCATCAAAACCTGCCATGGATCTAACCGGTCGAGGCCTGTCTGAGTTCGACGCGGCGAATCTTGCCCGAAATGGTCTTCGGCAAGGCCTCCACGAATTCGATTTCGCGCGGGTATTTGTAAGGCGCGGTAAGATTGCAGCAGAATTCCTGTATCTCCCTGGCCAGTTCCTCCGACGGGGTGTAACCCTTGGCGAGGATGACGTAGGCC
>QGUU01000635.1 GCA_003242525.1 Pseudomonadota bacterium
TGAATGCACGACACGGAAAAGGTAGGCGCGCTTTCTTGGCGAATAGCGCAGCGCTGATCGCTGCCACGGCCGGGACGTCGTTTCCCGCGCTCTCGGCGAGGGCGGCGGACGCGCCGCGCCGGATCGACGTGCATGCGCATTACCTGCCGGAAAAGTATCGCGTTGCGCTTGTCGAAGCAGGTCACTCGAAGCCTTCCGGCATGCCTGGGATCCCGGCGTGGAGCGTCCAGCAGCATATCGAGATGATGGACCGCAACGGGATCGCGTCATCCATTCTTTCTATCTCCGCCCCGGGCCTGCACTTTGGCGATGATGCCGCGGCCCGCGGCCTGGCGCGCTATGTCAATGAGGAAGGGGCCAAGGCCATGCAGGCCTTTCCCCGGCGCTTCGGCATGTTCGCGTCGCTGCCTTTGCCGGAGATAGACGGCTCGTTGAAAGAAATCGAATATGCATTCGATGTGCTGAAGGCCGACGGCGTCGTCGTTCAAAGCAACCATAATGGTGTCTATCTCGGGGATAAGAGGCTGGATCCGGTTTTTGCGGAACTGGACCGGCGCAGTGCGCGGATTTTCATACATCCCACGAATCCGTACTGCCCGTGCTGCAGCGGCCAGGATCCGGCCTTGCTCCCCCCGATCGGCTATCCGTTTCCCATGATCGAGTTCATGTTCGAGACGACCCGGGCCGTATTCAACCTGATCCTCTCCGGGACGCTGGCGAAGTATCCCAACATCAAGATCATCGTGCCCCACGCGGGCGCCACGATCCCGGTCCTCGCAGACCGCGTCGCGGGGTTTTCTCCAGAGTTGGGCCTGGGAGAGGAGCTGGGACGGCCGCGTTTTTATGCAACGCTGCGCGCGCTCTATTACGACCTCGCGGGGTTTCCGTTGCCGCGCCAGGTCTTGCCATTGCTGCAGATAGCCGATCCGGGCCACATCCTGTACGGCAGTGATTGGCCGTATACGCCGGAAGCGCTGGTCAAGGCGCTGGCCGAACAGTTGGACAACAGTCGTTCGTTGCCGCCAGAGCTCAGCGCGGACGGCATGCGGCGCAATGCGTTGAAGCTATTCCCCAGGTTCGCCTAGTGCCGGTGCAAGGGGCCGCACGTACGGTGACCGGCGCAAAGTGGACCCAATAGGAGTGTCTTTCGAAAGATTGAAGGAACCAGACGATGAAACTGCTACGTCACGGCCCCGTTGGGGCAGAGAAAGCCGGCGCCCTGGACAAGCAGGGGCGGATGAGGGATCTGTCGTTGCTCGTGCCCGACTGGACGCCAGAGTGGCTGTCTCCGGAAAAACTGGATGCCATCGCAGCGATAGACCTTGAGCGGATGCCGTTCGTGCCGGAGAACAGCCGCATCGGCACGCCTGTTGCCGGCGTTCGCCAGTTCGTTGCCATCGGGCTGAACTACCGCAAGCATGCCTTGGAGTCCGGGATGGAAATTCCCGATGAACCGGTGGTTTTTGCCAAGGCCATTACGTCGTTGGCCGGGCCGAACGATAACGTCGTGTTGCCCGAGGGCGCTGAAACGGCCGATTGGGAGATCGAACTGGGCGTGGTGATCGGCACGACCGCGCGCCAAGTTTCCGTCGACGATGCGCTCAAGCACGTCGCCGGCTACTGCCTGGCGAACGACGTTTCCGAGCGCGATTGGCAAATCCATCGCAACGGGCTCGGCATCGAGATCGAAGGCTGTGCCCGCTGCGGCGGCAAGCTGAAGATCATCGCCAGCATTGAGGAGCCGCAGGTCATTGCCAAGATCCTGTCGCACCTGGAGAAGACCGCTCCGGAGCACTACCA
>QGUU01000636.1 GCA_003242525.1 Pseudomonadota bacterium
GAAGAAGCGCAAGCCCGGTTCGCCAATGCGGGTAACGCCGTCCTGATCGTAGACGGCTGCTAACCAGGTCACGCCTTCCTGATCAAGCTGTCGTGGCGGGCGAGCCACAAATTCATCGACTCTTCAGTCCCATGCTGTACGGATGGCTGTAACGCAGCGCAGGATGACCGCGCGCCGTAACACTGCCGCTTGCGCTGCGCGTTGGATGTTTTGACGCTCTCGACGGCTGGCCCTCCGTGCAGATTTATCTTCCGATCGCCGATCTGCCCGTTAACATTTTTCTCATCCTGGCGATGGGCCTTGCCGTAGGATTCATCTCCGGCATGTTCGGTATCGGTGGCGGCTTCCTGATGACGCCGCTCTTGATCTTCATCGGAATATCACCGGCGGTTTCGGTCGCCACGGTCTCCAGCCATATCGCCGCCTCGTCCGCATCGGGAGCAATCAGTTACTGGCGGAAAAACGCCGTTGATCTGCCGCTGGCGGCCATGTTGCTCGCCGGAGGCATCGTCGGCACGGCGCTCGGCGTGTGGCTGTTTACCGTCTTGCGATCCGCAGACCTGCTCGATCTCTTGATTGCGCTGGCCTACGTAATTTTGCTCGGCGCCGTGGGTGGACTGATGATCGTCGAGGCGGTGCGCGCCATTGCACGAAGCTATCAAGGCAAACCGGTGGTGCTGCGACGGCCGGGCAGCCACACCTGGATTCACGGATTACCGTTCAAGATCCGTTTTAAGCGCTCGAAAATCTATGTCTCCGCCATTCCCGTCTGGGTCATCGGCCTGATCATCGGATTCATCGGCGCCATCATGGGCATCGGTGGGGCATTCCTGCTCGTCCCGATGCTGATCTATTTCCTGCGGGTGCCGACGGCGACCGTTATCGGAACATCCACACTGCTGACACTGGTGACGATGGCATCGGCGACGATCCTGCACGCCGTGACCAATCATTTGGTGGACGCCATGCTGGCGCTCATCCTCATGGTGGGCGGCGTGACCGGCGCCCAGTTCGGCGCACGGGCCGGCCTGCTGATGAAGCCGGAACGCTTGCGGCTGTTGCTCGGGCTGTTGGTGCTGAGTGTCGGGTTGCGCTTTGCAATCGACTTGCTGGCGCAACCCAGCGAGTTGTTCTCCATCCGCGTCGTGGAGGAGACCACATGAGCCGCATCGTCGCCCTTGGTGTGTTTACCCTTGTCACCGCATGCATGCCCGGCACGACTTTGGCGGAACGGCTGATCTCGTCCTTGAGCAGCCATCAGGTGCTGGTATCCTCAAGTTTCGCGGGGGCTGAACTTGTTCTGTTCGGTTCCGTCGAGCGCGATGCTGCAACCGTTCCGCGGCGCAGCGGCTACAATCTCGTGGTAACGGTTATCGGGCCTCGCCAAACCCTGGTCACGCGCCGGAAGGATCGCATTTTTGGCATCTGGGCCAACGCGCAATCGCGCACGTTTGTCGGAGTGCCGTCCTATCTCGCGGTCCTCAGCAACAAGCCGTTGGATGAAATCGCCAGCCTTGGTGTTCAACAGCGGCTGGATATCGGGATGGACAATGTGCCGCTGCCGCAAACCGCAGCGATGCAGCCAACGGACCTGCTGTTTCGCGATGCCTTGATCCGGCTGAAGAAAGAGCGCGGCCTCTACATCGAGGAACCGAACAGCGTGACGTTCCTGACACCCAATCTGTTCCGCGCAAGCATTCGCCTGCCCGCGGAAGCACCGGTTGGCAATTACGAAGTTGAAATAAAATTATTTGCCGACGGCACGAATATCGCGCGGACGTCCTCCGCCCTGGAAGTGGT